>CANBRH010000064.1 GCA_947371865.1 Actinomycetota bacterium | reverse complement strand
TTTAATCTTCAGAAAAAGTAAAGAGCGCCTCGATGTAGTGATCGCCGACGATGCCAAGGTTCTCAGCATCAGGTGGAGCGGTTTGCGGTTCCAGGCAAATGCCTTCGGTATCTTCGGAGTACACAGTCCAATACGGAGCATCGCAATCGATGGTGACCCGGGCAGCACCTTCCCACGTGACCGATGGAATTCCCTTCACCCCGGTAAAGCAATCATCCCAAGGCTCTTTCGATGGCACGACTAATTCACCTGTCGGTAGACCGTCGTCTCCTCGTAAGAACATTTGCGTTGGCGTGAATTCAAATTCGGCTTGCTCGCCGCGTGCGAGTTCGCGCGCAAACCACGGATGAAATCCCAGCCAAGCAGGAACTTCACAACCGTTGGCGTCGTATTCCAGAATCCAACGAACCGCGTCATCCAAAATCTCAATCGTCTGTTCAACGACCGCACCGTTATACGGAGCCGGAAGTTCTAGCCGCGCACGACCGTGTCCGGTCTCTTCCCACGATGACACAAAACCAAAGCCGTGAATGGCGTTGGGTGGATCCCACGAAGTCGGCAAGGTGTGAACATTTCCGGAAGCATCTGCAATCTGGCCATCGCGAATACGGCCTGCCCAAGGTGCCATTGCATACCAACCCCAAGATAACGGGGTGCCACGGAAGGGAACAACAAATTGCAGGTCTCGCCATTGAAGTGATGCGATGCGAGCACCTTGATCGAGATCGATCGAAACCGAAATCTCGGCACCATCCATATGTTGCATTACTTTTCCAATTCTTCTTTGGTCGGCGGCTGGGCACCAGCGCGGGAACAAGTTATTGCCGCGGCTTTTGCCGCTCGAACTAACACCGCTTCAAGCGCCTCACCGGTCAGAGCCCCAAGCCCTTGCTGGATAAGCCCTTCTACAATTATGGCACCGACAGTATCGCCAGCGCCTACGGTATCGACGACATCGACTTTAACTCCAGGCACTTGAATGACACCGCTGGCCGTGACGCCGACTAAGCCATCTGCGCCTTTGGTGACAACAACTAGGGCCACGCCCTCTGAAACCCACTTCTTAGCCACATCAATTAGATCAATCTTCGGAAAGAGCCAAGCTAAATCGTCATCGCTCACTTTTACGACTGAAGAGATTGCAGTCCACTTCGCCACCGCGGCTTCATACACATCACGATCACCCAAAACTGAAGAACGAATATTGGGATCAAAAACAATCGGCGCAAAGTCGGCAACAGTGCTGGACCAGTCATGCAAGACAGAAGCACCCGGTTCGATAATTGTTGCCAGCGTGCCGATATGAAGCACATGAGGGTGGTGCTCTACTGGGTTGGGCAACCAATCGATTGAGAAATCGAAAGTCGCTGTGCCATCGATGGTAAAGATGTAGGAAGCAGAGCCTTTGGAATCTAAAGTCACATCTGCGGTGCATGTTGGAAGGTCCGAAAATTTCACATAATCCAAATGAACTTTGTCGGCTTCCAATTCGGCCTTTGCACTTTGGCCATATGCGTCGGTGGACATCCCATCAATAAAGTAAGTATCAAATCCCAATCGTGCCAAAGCTTTGGCCGTGTTAGCTGGTCCGCCACCAACGATTGCCTGCTTAACTCCGGTCACTTCATCGGGGATTAAATCGATAAGGACCTCACCGCAAACCCAGATTTCACCGTTCACGAAAGCTCACCTTTTCTCGCCAGATATTCGGTCAAGATTTCTACACCTAACAAATGATCCTGGACTTGAGGTAATCCACTAATGAGTAGAACCCCCTGCATTCCTAGCCCGGTCACATTCAACGGAAGGCCACCTCCATGAACGGCGTGGGTTTCCTCGGGCAAACCATTAACCTCATACCAATTGACGCCAGCTTCTTCGGCGGCAACTCGTTCAAACATCGTGGAACGTTCTTTCGCCAGTACTACCCGCGCCTTGCGCGCCATCCAGCGGTCATTTTCGGTGCTGGAGCCTGGCAAACTGACGTGAAAGACTGTCCAATCGCCGAGGCGAACTTCGACCGCAATCGGCAGGCTGCGTGCCCGACTCAATCCCACCGCGATTTCGCCGATTTCTAGCGCATCTGCAATTTCAAGGGAGGGCAAGGTCAATATTGCCGCTTCTTGGGCCAAACCCTCGCTGGTAAATCCACCGGTCGTCACCTGCCAACTCTATCGGCTTTCGATTTTCACATCCCCTGCCCATAGAGCAGAATCTCGGGATGACCTCACTAATCACCATTCCTAAGACCGATCTCAAAGTTCACCCACTCTGCCTGGGCGGAAATGTATTTGGCTGGAGCGCGGATGAAGCCCAGTCTTTTGCCATCTTGGATGCCTACGTTGCAGCCGGTGGAAACTTCATCGACACCGCCGACGTGTATTCCGAATGGAAGCCGGGCAATACCGGTGGCGACAGCGAGACCATTATTGGAAATTGGATGAAGGCCCGCGGCAATCGCAGCAAAATTGTTATCGCAACCAAGGTGGCCAAGTTTTCTAAGCGCCCCGGGCTCTCCCCCGACAATATTCGAAGTGCTGCGCGTGATTCTTTGCACCGCCTAAAAACAGATTACATCGATCTCTACTACGCCCACGAAGATGACGAGAAGGTTTCACTCGTTGATACATTGCAAGCTTTCAATGAATTAGTGACCGATGGAAAGGTGCGTTACATCGGCGCCTCAAATTTCACCGCAGAACGTTTGAAGGCGTCACTGGCAACCTCCGCAGAAAATAATTTTGCTTCGTACTCGGCCATTCAAAATCATTACAACTTATTGGAACGATCTGAATACGAATCCGATATGGCACCGGCTCTTTCTGAATTAGGAATCTCTTCCTTGCCGTTCTTTGGGTTGGCCCGTGGCTTTTTAACTGGAAAATACCGTGAAGGCGTGACCGTCGATTCAGTGCGCGCCGGCGGAGTTGCTGCTTACCAAAATGAACGCGGCTGGAAGACTGTTGCTAAGTTGGAAGAAATCGCCAAGGCACACAACACATCTATCGCTGCAGTCGCATTGGGTTGGTTGCGTGGTCAATCCACAGTTTCCACCCCGATCGCCAGTGCGCGGACAGTAGAACAGCTGAACGACATTATTTCTGTCGTCCAGCTGCTGCCATCTGAGATAGCGGAATTGTCGGCGATTACCGCTTAGCACTCCCTGTTAAGAAGGTGAGGCGGCTGGCGTTGGTGCACCGGCTGGTCGCCCACTTCCAAAGCCACCACCACCTCCGGCACCAGGTTGGCCACCACCCGGAAGCAACGATCGGCAACTAGCCATAGCTGCTGCAACCTTGGGGTCTTGGAAATCGGGTCTGGCTCCGGCGGTAAATGTCACTCCGGCTTTCGCCAAACAAGCAGTAAATGCTGGGTCTGAGAAACGCCCTCCTCCACCACCTCCCGCACCAGGCACAACGCCAGGACTTCTGACGGGTGCACTGGGCTTGGCTGAAGCCACACCAGATGTGGACTTCG
>CANBRH010000063.1 GCA_947371865.1 Actinomycetota bacterium | reverse complement strand
GACGGTTACGCTTAGCCTTCCTCTCCAAGGGATGTCACACCGTGGCTTCGCCGGAGAGTCGCATAACCCTCCTGCCGCGGAAATACCGTGGCCGCTTTAGTCCAGAGGAGGTGGGGTTAACGCATGCGTCATTATGAACTCATGGTCATTCTCGATCCTGAATTAGAAGAGCGCACAGTCGCACCAAGCCTTGAGACATATCTCAAGATCATCAAAGACAGTGGTGGCCGAGTCGACAAGCTCGACATTTGGGGCCGCCGTCGTATGTCCTTCGAAATCAATAAGAAGCCCGAAGGAATTTACGCTGTCGTTGATATGCACTGTGGTCCAGATGCAATCAAAGAGTTGGATCGCCAACTTAATTTGAATGAAGCTGTTCTGCGCACAAAAGTTGTTCGGCCAGAATAATTTCAACACTAATTTAAAAATAAGTTAGAGAAGAGAGAAGAGAAAATGGCAGCTGGAGATACCAACATCACCATGATCGGTAACCTTGTCAACGATCCTGAACTTCGCTTCACCCCTTCCGGTGCAGCAGTTGCAAAGTTCACCGTTGCATCCACTCCCCGCTATCTCGACAAAAACACCAACGAATGGAAAGACGGCGACAGCCTCTTCCTGAGTTGCCAGATTTGGCGTCAAGCGGCAGAAAACGTTGCAGAATCTTTGACTCGCGGAATGCGCGTCATTGTTTCTGGTCGTTTAAAGCAACGCTCATACGAAACCAAAGAGGGCGAAAAGCGCACCGTATTTGAGGTTGAGGTTGATGAAGTAGGTCCATCACTTCGCAACGCAACCGCAAAGGTCACTAAGACAACTCGTCAAAGTGGCGGCGCGGCTACCGGTGGATTCTCTCCCATTGAAACTGCATCATCGGACGATCCTTGGTCAGCAGCACCAGTAGGTGGCGGATGGGCCACAACTGGTTCGGATGATCAACCTCCGTTCTAAATAACCAACCATTCCCGTTATCCGTAACGGGGCATCCAATATTTCTACTCGCAGGTGAAAGCCCGCGTGCAGGAGATTTAACTAAGGAGCACCAAAGTGGGCGCAAGAAGCAATAAGACGCTGAAGCCAAAACCAAAGCAAACAAAGATGTCGGCTGCAGCAATGAAGAAGTTCAAGAAGAAGCCATGTCCCTTCTGCCGTGAAAAGGCAACATATATTGATTACAAGGACATCGCACTTCTTCGTAAATTTATTTCCGATCGCGGCAAGATCCGTGCTCGCCGAGTAACGGGTGCTTGCACCCAACACCAACGTCAGATTGCCGCAGCTGTGAAGAACAGCCGCGAAATGGCACTTCTGCCTTACACCTCTACCGCCCGATAAGGAGAGCGACTAATGAAACTCATTCTTACTCGCGAAGTAGCAGGCCTAGGCCACGCTGGTGATGTTGTAACTGTCAAAGACGGCTATGCCCGTAACTTCCTCCTTCCTCGTGGCAATGCCATTGCCTGGAGCAAGGGTGGCGAAGTTCAGATTGAAGGAATTCGTCGCGCCCGTTCGGCGCGTGAAATCCGCGATCTCGATCACGCCAAGGAGATCAAAGCAACCCTCGAATCCGCAGAGGTAACAGTCAAGGCTAAGGTCGGTTCCACCGGCTCACTCTTTGGTTCCGTTACCGACAAGGATGTCGCGGCCGCCCTAAAGTCAGCCACCGGAATTGATGTCGATCGTCATCGCATCAAGATCGATGGCCACATCAAGAAGCTGGGCAAGTACACCGTCAAGGTTGGCTTGCATACCCAGGTTTCTGCCAACGTTTCCATCGTGGTAGCTGCCATCTAAGTACCCGTTTTACCTCAACAGCCCCGCTCACCTCACAGTGAGATGGGGCTGTTTCACTATGTAAGACAAATAAATAATTCTTTACCCACAGCTTGCAGGGGAGATCTGAGCGTGAAATCCCATTCCTCACGGAGTTATCCACCCTTTATACACACCCTCTCCACCAAAATATGGAAGATATCCACGCCATCTCCACAGCTCCACACACAGAGATAGCCCCACTCGTACTTACCTTTTACCGCCACCTCACTAAGTTTGCCCCTGGTTAATGAAGTTCGTGTCAGTCCTAGGTTGGAGGATGTGGTTATGAGCATCGCTGAACTCCCCGGACGCAGCGGGCAATCCAACAATCGCCCCGTCGAATTCGAACGCACCCCACCCCAAGACCTCATCGCCGAACAAGGTGTGCTCGGCGGAATGTTGTTATCCAAGGATGCAATCGCCGACGTTATTGAAGTCCTTAAAGAGCGCGACTTCTATCGCCCCGCCCACGAACTTATCTTCGATGCCATTCTCGATCTTTACGGACGAGGCGAGCCTGCCGATCCAGTGACTGTCGCCTCCGAGCTCACCAAGCGTGGCGATATTGCGCGAGCTGGTGGCGCGCCATATCTCCACACTCTTATCTCCTCAGTTCCTACTGCAGCTAATGCTGGTTACTACGCACGCATTGTTCGCGATCATGCAGTGCTACGTCGCCTCGTTGAAGCCGGTACCAAGATTGTGCAATTAGGTTATTCCGAAGAAGGTGAAGTCGATGATGTTGTCGACCAAGCTCAAGCCGAGATTTACCAAGTCACCGAACACCGCGCCAGTGAAGATTATGTTCGCCTTGCCGATCTTTTACCTCAAGCCCTCGATGAGATCGAAGCAATCTCGCAAGGTGTTGGGGGCGAAGGTGTTCTGACTGGTTTCAAAGATCTCGATCAATTAACTAATGGTCTTCACCCTGGCAACATGATTGTTCTTGCAGCTCGTCCTGCAGTTGGAAAATCAACTCTTGGTTTGGATATTGCGCGCCATGCTGCCATTAAGAACGGTGATGCTGCAGTTATCTTCTCGCTGGAAATGAGCCGCTCTGAAATCACGATGCGTATGCTCTCGGCCGAAGCACGGGTAGCCCTTAATAACATTCGTTCTGGTGCATTGTCTGATACCGAATGGACCCAACTTGCAAAGTGCATGGGCGATATTTCCGAAGCCCCACTCTTTATTGATGACTCTCCCAATCTTTCATTGATGGAAATTCGCGCAAAAGCGCGTCGACTCAAACAACGTCACAACCTCAAACTTATTGTTATCGACTATCTCCAGCTGATGACCGCTGGCAAGCGCGTTGAAAACCGTCAACAAGAAGTATCTGAATTTTCACGTAACTTAAAGCTCCTCGCGAAAGAACTCGAAGTTCCGGTGATTGCTATCTCCCAGCTCAACCGCTCACCGGAACAACGAGCCGATAAGAAGCCAATGCTCTCTGACCTTCGTGAATCTGGATCTATTGAACAAGATGCCGACGTTGTAATCCTGCTCCATCGCGATGATCTCTATGACAATCAAAATAGATCTGGCGAAGCGGATTTAATTATTGCCAAGCATCGTAACGGACCTACCCGCACCATCACCGTCAGCGCCCAACTTCACTTTGCTCGCTTTACCGATATGGCCCCAAGTTATTCATCTCAAGAGAGCTATCCAAAAGACAACTAGTTAATCGGCTCCAATAAGCCATTACTGACATCATAAATTGCACCCATCACTTTAATTCCAGGCGCTAATAAAGGATAAGTTTCAATTCGCACCACATCCATTTTTAGCGCCGCGATTGGATCTTTTACCGTTCGGATCTCAATACTTCTGGTATCCATCCCTGATTTCTCTTTTATTAACGCGTGAATCTCTCGCTCTTCACCCGAAGCCATCCGGCAATCGGTGTGCGGCATAACCAAGATCCGTGTGACTCCGAGAAGATGGGTGGCAAGTACCAAGGTACGTAATACATCTTCGGTCACGCGTGCGCCGGCGTTACGCAAAATCTTGGCATCCCCCGCCCGCATTCCTACGATGCGCAGTGGGTCGATTCTAGAGTCCATACAAGTGACGATTGCCAAACCTTGGCGGGCTTCACCAGTTAAGCCTTCAGATTTAAAACGATCGGCGAAATCGTGATTGGCCATGATGAGATCGGAGAAGACATCCATGGTTTGAATTTACCTTAAGAAGTGGTCTTGGCACGGTCGGCCAAGTAGATACCGACCAGTACAACAAAAGCGCCAACTAATTGAATGCCTGTGAAAGCCTCATTGAGCCACCACCAACCAAATACACCAGCAAGGATTGGTTCCAGCATTCCGATAACGCTGCTCTTGGCGGCGCTGAGACCTTTCAGTCCGCTGATGACGCAGAAATAAGGAACGATGGTTCCCATAACAACGACCCAAAGAATCAATATCCAACCGGACCACATATGGCCGGCAAAGCGACCGTGCAGATCCATCTTCTGGGTGAAGATATGGAATGGGTAAGACCACCACGGGAAGGCGATAGCGAAAAGAACCGAAGCTACGCCCAATCCCCAGACCATCATGACATCGCTGTCCTTCTTCTTACCTAGGCGCTCTCCGAGTAAAAAGTAACCCGCCAACGCGAAGGCATCGATGAAGGCAGCAATAACGCCGATGCCATTAAGGGTTAAGCCCTTCCAGACTTGAGCCACCATCATGAGCCCAACAAATCCTAGAGAGAGTCCCCACCACATTAATTTGGAGACTTCCTTCTTCATGACAAAGCGCAACCACAAGGCAATCCAGATCGGCGCGGTAAATTCAATAATCAAGCCGATGCTGACATGTAGACGTGCGATGGCCACGAAATAGAAAATCTGTACGGCGGCAATTCCAATCACACCAAATGCAAGTAGCAATGGCAATTCATCACGGGTGATCAGCAGCGATTTGGCTTTACGGGCCAAGACCACAGCAAACATAATGACGAAGGCACCGGTGCAACGGATTTCGGTAAGACGCCACGTATCTAGTCCGGCTTCGAGCACTAATTTGGCAACAACGCCATTGAAGGCGAAGGTCAAAGCCCCAAAAAAGAGGAAGACTTCAAAGCGGTGAGACTTGAGCACCGCGCCACCCTATCTTCTTTAGAAGGCGCTTTCGGCAACATCCATAAGGTCGCCGGTCTCACTTTCGACCACTATTCGTTCAGATGAAATATGAGGCAGAACTGTGCGTACAAAGAACTTGGCCGCGCTGATCTTTCCTGCATAGAAGTCGGCATCACGACCGGCATTCGGGCTCTTGGCAATTGCGATATCGGCTTCGCGCAGCAATAACCAAGCAATGATGACTTCACCAACAGACATCAATAGACGGGAAGTATTAAAACCAACCTTGTATATTTCAGTTGATTTCTCTTCAGAGGCCATGGCGAATTCGATCAATTTAGCCATAATCGCATTGGTATCTTCTAAAGCCTTCGCCAACATGGCTTTTTCTGCAGCTAGTTCGCCGCCAGAAGCTGTGAACTTTCCAATTTCTTCGGCCAACATACCAATAGCTCGGCCGCGATCTTTAACGATCTTTCGGAAGAAGAAATCCAACCCTTGAATAGCGGTGGTGCCCTCATACAAGGTATCGATCTTGGCATCGCGAACATATTGTTCTAGCGGCCAATCTTGGGTAAAGCCCGATCCACCAAAGGTCTGAAGTGATTCAGTACCAAGCAAAGTCCAGGACTTTTCGCTGCCGTAACCTTTAACAATCGGCAACAAGAAGTCGTTTAAGGCTTCCATATTTTTAGCCTTCTCTTCATCGCCCGCTGCTTTAGCGATGACAACTTCATCTTGGATGGAGGCGGTATAAAGAACCAGGGCGCGCATACCTTCGGAATATGCCTTCTGTACCATTAATGATCTACGCACATCGGGATGATGAATGATGGTGACACGTGGGCTGGATTTATCGGCCATATGTGTCATATCTGGACCTTGCAAACGCACCTTCGCATACGCCAACGCTTGTTGGTAGCCAGCGCTGAGAGTTGCAATAGCTTTTGTACCCACCATCATGCGCGCAAATTCAATAACTTTGAACATCTGAGCAATGCCATCGTGGACTTCGCCTAACAAATAACCAACTGCAGGCTCGTGCTCGCCTAAATTCATTTCGCAGGTAGCCGAAACATTGAGGCCCATCTTGTGTTCGACATTGGTTACGTATACGCCATTGCGCTTACCCAATGCGCCGCTATCGAAATCGAACATAAATTTCGGAATCAAGAAGAGGCTGAGTCCCTTTGTTCCGGGCCCTGCACCTTCCGGACGAGCAAGGACGAAGTGCATAATATTTTCGTTGAGATCGGCATCTCCTGAAGTAATAAATCTCTTTGTACCTGTGATGTGCCAAGTGCCATCTTCTTGTTTAACGGCTTTGGTACGCCCTGCGCCGACATCGCTGCCAGCTTCGGGTTCGGTCAACATCATTGTGGCGCCCCAATCGCGATCCACTATTAGTTTTGCAATCTTCTTCTGCTCATCTGTTCCTAGGTAATAGGCAACCTGTGCGAATGAAGTTCCAGATGCGTAGATATGAATGGCAGGGTTAGAACCTAAAATCATTTCGGCGATGGCCCAACGGAGCGAGCGCGGAATTGCAGTGCCACCAATTTCAACTGGGGCATCGATGCGCCACCATTCGCCATCCATGTAGGCGCGGTAAGACTTCTTGAAACTCTCAGGCAATTTCACATCGCCTGTGGCTTTATTGAAGTCGGTGCCTAGGCGATCACCTTCGACAAAGGAGGCGGCAAGGTCTTCTTCGGCCAGGCGCTTCACTTCTTCCAGCATCCCCATCACCGTATCGCGGTCCAGATCCGCATACGGCCCGGTGCCGAGGATGGATTCCCGCCCTAGGAGGTCGAATAGGCAGAATTCAATATCGCGAAGATTGGCTTTGTAGTGGCTCATATCACCATTATGCTACTGGCCAGTAACATAAATCAAGCGTGGCGCCCCCCGAGCTCCGGGCAAATACGGAATGGAGCGGGCGACGGGAATCGAACCCGCGCTGTCAGCTTGGGAAGCTGACGTGATGCCATTTCACTACGCCCGCGTGCGCTAGCGATGAAAGCCTACGGTTAAGAGATAGGGTCATCAACCGTGCTACTCAGTGATCGCGATATTCGCTCCGAAGTTCAGGCTGGCCGCGTCAAGGTCGAGCCCTTTGAAGAAGCAATGATTCAACCCTCCAGCCTCGATGTTCGCCTAGATCGGTTCTTTCGCGTCTTCGAAAACCATAAGTATTCGGTGATCGACCCTTCGGTTGAACAATCCGAACTCACCCGCGAGGTCGCAGTTGCACCGGACGAGCATTTTATTCTGCACCCAGGTGAATTTGTTTTGGCCAGCACCTACGAAGTGATCACATTGCCCGACGATATTGCTGGGCGGCTAGAGGGAAAATCTTCATTAGGTCGCCTTGGACTACTAACTCACTCCACCGCCGGTTTTATTGATCCAGGATTTTCGGGCCACATCACACTGGAACTTTCTAACGTAGCCAACTTGCCGGTCAAACTATTTCCTGGAATGAAGATCGGCCAGCTCTGTCTCATCAAACTTTCATCCCCCGCTGAGCATCCGTATGGCTCGGCGTTGTATGGTTCTAGATACCAAGGTCAGCGTGGTCCTACCCCCAGCAAATCTTGGTTGAACTTTCATCAATCGAAAATTCAATAGCATTCTATAACCGCACGTAACTAGAAGGGTTCGACATGGCCACAACATGGATTGTCGTCGGAGTTCTTGCACTACTTGTACTTTTTGTCATTACTTCCTACAACCGGTTGATTCGTCTCAACGTGTCCGTGGATGAGGCTTTTTCTCAGATTGAAGTCCAACTCAAGCGACGTTCCGACTTGATCCCAAATCTGGTCGAGACCGTCAAGGGTTATGCCGCACATGAGAAGAGCACGCTCGAAGAAGTTGTTGCCGCTCGTGCCAAAGCCACTTCGGCTACCGGCGTTGCTGACGTATCAGCAGCCGATGGCATGATGACTCAAGCTTTGCGTGGTCTATTGGCCGTTGCCGAAAATTATCCAGACCTGAAAGCCTCAACTAACTTCTTGGCTTTACAGGAAGAACTCGCAACGACCGAAAATAAAGTTTCCTTTGCTCGCCAGTTCTATAACGACAATGTGCGCTCGCTCAATCAGACGGTAAAAACCTTTCCCTCCAGCCTTTTTGCGGGCATGGCGAAGGTTTCGGCTCGCGAATTTTATGTCGTCGATGATCCGGCCAATCGTCAGGCACCGAACGTTAAGTTCTAATGGCTCCTAACTTCCGTGGATTGCAATTAGCCAACCGTCGCAAGACGGTTGGTCTGCTTTTAGGTATGGGCGTATTAGTCCTCTTTGTTGTCTACGCCGCCCTTACTTATTTTGGAAAGACTGGTACCGCGGTATTTCCAATCGCCGTCGGCATTGCCATTTTTTCCGTCTGGGGGTCGTACTTCTCTTCGGACACTTTGGTGATGACAATGACCGGTGCCAAGGTGATTCAAGAATCGGATAATCCCAAGTTATTCAATCTCATCCAAGAAGTTTGCTTAGCGAGTGGCTTGACCATGCCGAAGGTGGCCATCGTTGAAGATACTGCTCCTAATGCATTCGCCACTGGCCGAAATGAAAAACATGCGGTCATCGCCTTCACGACTGGAATTTTGGAAGTCATGAATCGCGAAGAGTTGCAGGGTGTCATTGCACATGAAATGGCCCACGTTGCTAACCGCGATACTTTAGTATCGGCTATCGCCGCCACAACAGCTGGCGCAATTGCGCTACTGAGTGACTTCTTAACGCGCATGATGTGGTTTGGCGGTTCGCGCAGTCGCGATGACAATAACAACCAACAAAATCCAATCGCGCTGGTGGTTTCACTAGTAGTTCTAATTTTGGCGCCAATTGCCGCTTTGCTGCTGCGCTCGGCTATCTCGCGCCGTCGTGAAGCGTTGGCAGATGCAACTGCCGTTGCTTTCACTCGAAATCCTGCTGGGTTGCGCCAAGCTTTAGAAGTTTTGGCAGCAGACACAACTGTTGTGCATCAAAAATCAACAGCTGTAGCTCATATCTGGATTGAATCACCATTGGATGGATCATCGGTTAGTAAGTTGTTTTCAACCCACCCGCCGATTCAAGAGCGCATAGCCACGCTTCGGGCGATGGAATCTAATCCTGAATAGGGAAATGCAGCGTAAAAGCAGCGCCTTCACCGAGTTTGGATTCAACCGTCACTGAGCCATCGTGTGCAGCCATAACTGCGGTCACAATTGCAAGACCTAATCCGCTACCTTCACCGCTGCTGCGAACCCGAGAAGGGTCTGCGCGATAGAAGCGTTCGAAAATCTTTGCTTGGTCCACTTCCGATAATCCAGGTCCGGTATCGCTGACCTTCACAGTGGTTTCAGTTTCGGTTTGATCTAACTGCACCAAAATCTTGGTGCCTACCGGTGTGTGCGTGCGAGCGTTAGCCAACAAGTTTGCGATGGCTTGGTGAATACGAAGGTTGTCGCCCAGGACGTAAACCTCTTCGCCTGGCATAGACACGTGAACCGGATGTCCAGGTCCAGCGGCTTCGGCAGATGCAACAACTTCTGAAATTAGTTGGTTCATATCTACCGGGTCTTTCGCGAGTTCGCGGGATTGATCAAGGCGCGCAAGTAATAATAGATCTTCCACGAGTGAGCTCATCCGAATTGATTCTTTCTCAATTCGTTGTACAAGTTCTTTAGTCTTTTCTTCTCCTTGAACTGCGCCTTGACGATGCAATTCCGCGAAACCGCGAATAGCGGTAAGCGGGGTGCGAAGTTCGTGGCTGGCATCGGCAACGAAGCGACGCAATTTTGATTCAGAGGCAACTCGAATGGCAAAAGATTCTTCGATGCGACTCAGCATCTGGTTCAGTGAGGCGGTTAGGCGACCAACTTCAGTATCGGGATTGACTACCGGCAGACGAGCAGAGAGATCGCCTTCGGCAATTGCTTCGGCCGTGGCTTCGACTTCGCTTAATGGCTTCAAACTGAGGTCAATAATCCAGCGCGAAACAATGCCGATCAGAATCAAAATCAACAAGCTAATAAAAAGGAAGAGAATCCCGAGTTCGTGAGTGGTTTTATCAACAGTATCCAGAGAGACCGAAACAACAACGACCCCAAGACCAGAAGGTAGCAACTTGGCAATGGCCCGAATTTCGGGCTGGTCTTTCTTGCTCATAAAAGTAAATGGTTTGCCATTGTGCTTGTAGACATCGGCCGGCAAAAAACCTGCAAAAGCACTGCTAACAGTGGAGTTTGCGAGGTCTCCGCCTAATTGGCCCAGGATCTTTCCACTGGTATCCAAAAGAGTTACGGAAGTTGCTGTAGGCACTCCACGCAATGGTTTCAAAACCGTATACGGACTTCCAGTAGCAGAGGCATCGGCGGTGGTTTCGGCAGTGATGTCATCTATGCCAGCACGATCGAGACGAAGAAGTGAACCACCTGCGATGGAATTAAGTTGACCATCTACTTGAGTAACCAAGAATGATCGAAGCGCTGTATTGGCGGCAAAGTCTGAAGCAAGAATGGCCACCGCTGCAAGTGAAAGGGTCGCGAGAATCAAACGATTTCGCAGACTCCACATCGAGAGTGGATTCTTCACGCGCAGCGGGGAATTCATTTATTAATGGTAGTTCTTGTCCGGGTTACTTTTTTGCAGGAAGGCGCATGCGATATCCGACTCCGCGCACGGTATGGATCAGTGCAGGTTCGTAGATATCAATCTTCTTGCGCAGGTAGGAAATGTAGGTTTCAACAATTCCCGCGTCACCGCGGAAGTCGTATTGCCAGACATGGTCGAGAATCTGCGATTTGCTGACTACGCGGTCGGCGTTGATCATCAAGTAACGGAGCAAGAGGAATTCGGTAGGCGAGAGCTCGACCATGTGGCCAGCGCGTCGCACTTCGTGGGTAGCTTCATCGAGTTCGAGGTCGGCAAAGCGAATCTTCTCGTCATCAACTTCGACTTGGATGACACCGATGCGGCGTAGAAGTGCACGTAGCCGAGCCACGAGTTCCTCCAGGCTGAAGGGCTTGGTGACGTAATCGTCGCCACCAATAGTTAAGCCGGCAATCTTGTCTTCAACCGTATCTTTGGCGGTCAAGAAGAGGACGCCGACGCTATGGCCATCTTGCCGCAGTTGGCGACAGACGTCGAAACCATTTTGATCGGGGAGCATCACATCGAGAATCAGCGCATGTGGCTTGAATTCTTCAGCAACACGCAGCGCCTCGGCGCCACTGGCAGCGGTGCGGACGTCGAAACCAACGAAGCGCAAGCTGGTGGAAATTAATTCGCTGATGCTGCTTTCATCATCAACTACAAGGATGCGTTGGGTAGTTGCCTCCGAGTTGTCGGCGGCTTGGATCTTTTCTTTTAGAGCGGTCATCTCTCATCACCTCGTCCCAGAGAATTCTCCCATTCGCTGGGGGTTTCCTGAGAACTAGCCGAGTTTCAACCTGAAGTTTTTCGGAGTTTGGGCTGGGGGCAGGGTGAGGTTTGAGCGTAAGGATTGCGTTAGGAAAGGCCGATTCCTTAGGTCGAAAGTGGACTCGAGTCCTAGGTTGTAACCCTGATGAAAACCCAGTTCCGGAGATCGAAGGTGCCCAGAATTCTCTGGTTGCAAGCCTTTGCCGTACTGGCCATCTTCCTGCCAACGCTCATTGCGGTGTTGATACGGTTTCGAAGTTACTTCAATCTGACGACAAATACTTTGTTGCTCTTGATTTCAACCATCGGAATCGCGATCGTCAGCAACGTCTGGCTCTCCATTGCCAGTGCGATTGAAAGTTTTCTATTTCTTAATTACTACTTCACGCCACCGTTTCATACCCTTATCGTCCGGGATAAAAACGACATCGTTTCTCTCGTGGTCTTCATGATTTCAAGCATCACTGCATCCTTAGTACTTAATCAGTTGAAGTTGCGCACCCAACGATTGAAGCGGATGTCTGAGGAAGGACTTTTCCTCTCCAACCTTGCCAAAGAGATAATTAAAGGCAACCAATCTATTGAATTGATACTTTCCAATTTCAAAAATAACTTCAACTTAGAGCATCTTGCCTTGGTGAAAAAAGTTTCCGCAATTCCAACCATGGAAATTGAAATTATCTACGGATCGCTTCCCAGCAATAATGTCGGAATTCTAGATTCTGAAATTAAACTTAATCGCGATTATTCGCTCATAGCTGCCCCGAGCATTACTGACGGAGAATTACAAAATCTCATCACAACTTTCGGATCCCAAATTCTGATTCTGGTAGAACGCGAAATATTTACTGCGAGCGAAAAAGCCCTCTCAGAAATCAAGCAAACTGATCAGATGCGAGTCGCACTTTTAAATGCGGTCAGTCATGATCTACGTGGTCCGCTGGCCTCTGCCAAAGCTGCCATTTCAAGTCTCTCGAATACAACTGTGGCCTGGACTGAGGATGACCGCGCGGAACTTCTCGCTAGCTCGAGCCACTCTCTGGACTTACTCAATAATCTCATTGAAAACTTGCTTGACATGTCGCGCCTAGAGGCAGATGCCATATCACTCAACACCAGAGCGGTCGATGTGGAAGATGCGATCTCAGGTGCCATAAAGAGTTTGAAGACAGATGAGCGACGGATAGAGATTGTGATTGACGGTGAATTACCTTTGGTTACCGGCGACCCAATTTTGTTGGAACGCGTATTGGTTAACCTATTGGAAAATGCGCTGCGCTTTAACCCTAAAGAGAGTCTGGTACGTATAGAAGCCTCAGATCGCATGCGCGATATTGAAATTCGGGTCATTGATCACGGCCAAGGTATTGCTGGCAAAGATCATGCTCGGATGTTTATGCCTTTTCAGCGACTAGGCGATCGGGATAACACGACCGGGGTTGGCCTGGGGCTAGCCATTGTTAAGGGTTTTACTGAGTTAATGCAAGGAAAAGTGGCCGTGGAAGAGACTGCCGGCGGCGGATTGACGGTGGTTGTATCGCTGCCAATAGCTTTTGGAGTTGTCCATGGCTGATCTCTTCGAGCGCAAATGCATTCTCATTGTTGATGATCACGTTGAAATTGTGCGCACTTTGGTGATGAATTTTCGGGCGCGTGGTTATCGCACCTTGGCTGCCGGGGATGCCAAGACAGCAGCAGCATTCGTCGCCGAAATGAATCCAGATGCCATAATCTTGGATTTAGGTTTACCCGATCTGGATGGTGCTGATTTAATAGTTCAACTGCGCAAATGGAGCACTATCCCCATTTTGGTTCTCTCCGGCCGAACTGAGTTGGAAAAAAAGATTGGTGCACTTACTGCCGGCGCCGATGACTACATCTCTAAACCATTTGAAATTGAAGAATTGGTGGCCCGAGTAGAAACCGTGTTTCGTCGCATTCAGACGCCCGTCTCGACTCCTCACTTTGCCATGGGTAAGTGGGAGATCGATTTAGTGACCCATCGCATTTTTGAAAGTGGTGTCGTTGATTCAGATGTTCACCTCACGCCCATTGAATGGAAAGTTTTCGAAACGTTACTTTCCAAAATGGGTGGTCTGGTTCCACAGAAAGAGTTGTTACAAGAAGTGTGGGGCGATGCCTATGAAAAAGAAACCAACTATTTGCGTCTCTACATCAGCCAACTTCGCAAGAAGCTAGAGCCAAACCCACAATTGCCGATGTATATCCTCACCGAGCCCGGCATCGGCTATCGATTAGTCGCAGAAGTAACCCAACGGAATATCTAGAAGGAAAAATGACAAATACCTGGAGTGATGACGCGCCAAAACCTATGGTGATGCAGGAGCACGCTCACTTGCGAGATCCATTTTTGTACAAAGCCAAACGGGCGATATTGGGTAACCCACTAAATCGTCACTCCTTGTCGCATCAGCGGCTCACAAAGCTATATGCGCTGGGCATCCTCTCTTCCGACTGCATCTCATCTTCTGCCTATGGAAGCGAACAAATATTGATCGCGCTCTTGCCGGCGTTCGGCTTGGCAGGATTCACCATCTTGATGCCGATGACTTTTGTGATTCTCTCGATCTTGGTCTTGGTCACTCTTTCCTATCGCCAGGTGGTCATGGTTTATACGAAGACCGGCGGTTCCTACATTGTTGCGCGTGAGAATTTTGGTCCAGGGGTGGCGCAAATAGCTGCCGTAGCTTTGATGCTGGATTACATCGTCACCGTGGCCGTACAAACCGCTGCAGGCACCGCGGCGCTCGTATCAGCCTTTAGCGGTTTGGCACCTTTCACTTTAGAGATCACGCTTGGAGTTATCGGGATCCTCTTTTACGGCAATCTTCGCGGGGTAAAAGAGGCGGGTCGGGCCTTTGCGGCCCCTACTTATTTATTCGTTACCTCGGTCGGACTTGTGATCATCCTTGGAGTTATTAAAGAGATTCAAGGCACCTTGAATCACGTTCTACCCGCAGCCGGAACGATCCCGCTGGGGCACTCCCAGGGTCTCATCACCGCAGCCTCTGCTTTCGTTCTGCTGCGCGCTTTTGCAAATGGCGGATCTTCCTTAACTGGATTGGAAGCCATTTCCAACGGCGTTTCCCTTTTCAAAGCACCTGAAGGAAATAACGCGCGGCGAACCACCGTGATCATGGCGACGATGCTTGGCACCTTGGTGCTTGGCGTTTCCTGGTTAGCAAAAGCAACGCATGCAATTCCCTATATCAGCGGCGCTCCAACTGTTATTTCGCAGATTGCCGACGTTGTTCTTGGTCGTGGCGCGCTAGGACACGTCCTCTATCTCTTCGTTCAATTCTCCACCATGTTGATTCTCTACACCGGCGCCAATACGCCATTTAGTGGCTTCCCATTTCTTGCCAACTTCATTGCCGAAGATGGCTTCCTGCCACGACAACTTTCTAAGCGTGGCCATCGTTTGGTGTTCTCTAACGGAATCTTCTTGCTGGCAGGTTCGGCGTCGTTACTTCTTTTGGTAGTGGGTGCGCACGTTGACAAGCTAGTTGCTTTCTACGCTATCGGAGTCTTCACTGGATTTACCTTGGCTGGATTTGGAATGGCCAAACGCGCACACACTCTAAAGATGAAGAACTGGCGCCTCAACTTTGTCATTAACTTCCTTTCTGGAGCTATATCGCTCTCCATTGTCATCATCTTTGCCGTTGTGAAATTTACTGAAGGTGCCTGGCTTATTGTTTTGATTTTCCCTATTTCGGTGGCAATCCTGCTTCGGCTTCATCGTCAGTACGTTCGCGAACAAGAAGTTCTGGATGTTGATGACGCCCAAGGCAGAGCAACCACCATCGCACGTCACGATGTTACCGTTCTGGTCGACAGCGTTGATATCGCAACGGTCGGTACAGTTAGATACGCACGAAGTTTGAAACCACGCAATCTCACAGCTGTGCACTTTGTTTTGGATGATCGTCGGGCTGAACTCATAAAGCAGAAATGGGAAGCCAACCGCGCCTTAGATGATGTCCCATTGGAGCTTGTGGACTGCCCTGATCGCCGAATACCAAATGCCGCCGTGGATTACGCGATTCGGCACACCATCGCGCCCGATGTGGAGTTGACTCTGCTACTTCCACGTCGCACGTACTCCTTCTTCTTAGGTCGCTTACTTCACGATCAGACGGCGGAAGAGATTTCCGGCCCAATCTCTCAAATTCCACGAGTGGTGGCCACCATCGTTCCCTTTGATGTAAATCGCATGTTGACCAAACGATCAGTGATTGTTCATCCCAAGCATCGAGGGGTCGATGTACCAGTTCCGGAAGTTGAAAAACTTATTGAGGTCAAGAAGTTGCCAAGTGAAGTACTCGAGGATTTCGAGCCAATCAGTCATTACGCAGAAAATGTCACTGAAATTGGATCGATTCAATGGCGTAAGCGTGCCCAAGTAGAAGGTCGAGTTACCTCAATTAGGTCTTCATCCGCTAATTCGGCACCAGTGCTCGCGGTCGAAATCTGGGACGAAACCGGCGGAATTACCTTGCAATTTTTTGGAAGACGCGACATTGCTGGCTTGAAAGTGGGCGCACAACTTCGGGCTGAAGGCATGGTAGGCGAGAAGGATGGCGAACTCACCATCCTCAATCCACTGTATGAACTCTTTGCCTAGACGAGTTAGTCGAGTTTGGCATTCAAGAATGCGTTAACAATGCGCTTGAATCGCGCTGGCTCTTCGATATGTGGCATATGCGATGACTCGGGAAAGAGTTCCCAGACGACATCGGGAATTCGATATTGAATTTCGGCAACCATCGTAGGGGTGGCTTCGTCGTAGGCGCCGCTGACCAGAAGTGTAGGAACATCAATCTTGTGGAGTTGGTCGTGGATATCCCAATTCTTGAGGGATCCAACGACGTGAAATTCAGAAGGTCCGTTCATTGTGTGATAGACCGTGGGATCGGCTGCCATTTGGGCAAAGGATTCGGCTACATCTGGTGGCATCGGTACTCGGCATAGGTGGCGCTCGTAAAAGACATCAACGGCGGCAACATATTCAGGATCTTCAGTTGTTCCAGCGGCCTCGTGCTTCTTGAGCGTTGCTTCTACCTCGGGCGGTAGTTGTGCGCGCAACTTGTTGGCTTCACTAACCCAAATTTTCATACCAGCGGGAGAATCGGCAACGATCAGGGCCCTTAACCCGGCAGGACGATGAGAAGCGAATTGCATGCCTAACATTCCGCCCCATGACTGTCCGATGATTGAGTAGTCATCCGAAATTCCCAAATGCTGGGTCAGCAGAATTAACTCCTCCATGAATAACTCAGGCGTCCAGAATTCTTTTGGTGCATCGGGTAGGTGAGTGGAGTTACCGCAACCAAGTTGGTCGTACAAAATAGCGGCGCGACCGGATTGTGCAATGAGGTCAGCGATAGCGATCGTATAGTTGTGACCGGCGCCGGGGCCGCCATGTAGAACCATTACAGGTGTTTTACCGTTAGTGAGATCACCGACTATGCGATACCAGGTCTCGCCGTGCTGCCATTTCATGGTTGCTGTCGTCATTACTGAACCTTTCGCCGGAGAGGTGAAACTATCTGATATTAAATGGAGTGGGGCAAGCTGAAATCTTGGGAACGCGCAT
>CANBRH010000062.1 GCA_947371865.1 Actinomycetota bacterium | reverse complement strand
TGGCAGGATACTTTTGTGCCAAAGTCGGTCGAAACGTTAAGTTCAGTCGTTATCCGTTTCGCGGGCGATAGTGGTGATGGAATGCAACTCACCGGAGATCGCTTCACAATGGATACCGCAAGCCTCGGGAATGATCTTTCAACTCTTCCTAATTTCCCTGCAGAGATTCGCGCTCCGCAAGGGACACTCCTCGGAGTATCTTCTTTCCAACTTCACTTCGCGGATCATCATGTTAAAACTCCGGGCGATGCACCAGATGTTTTGGTGGCAATGAATCCAGCCGCGCTGAAAGCCAACATTAAAGATATGCCGCGCGGAGCCACCATTATTGTCGATAGCGATGAATTCACTTCCCGAAATCTCACCAAAGTTGGTTATGAAACCAATCCATTGGAAGATGGATCACTCGAGGCTTACAAAGTGCATCCGGTCGCTCTGACTTCAATGACCGTTGCAGCGCTCTCGGATCTCTCGCTCTCGCGCAAGGAAGCCGAACGTTCTAAGAATATGTTTGCTTTGGGATTGCTAACGTGGATGTATCACCGTCCCACCGAGGCCACCGAACAATTCCTCACCGCCAAGTTCAGCAAGAAGCCAGAGATCCTTAAAGCAAACTTGTTGGCTTATCAAACCGGCTGGAACTATGGCGAGACCACCGAAGATTTCTCGGTCTCTTACGAGATCGCTCCTTCCAGGATGCCAGCGGGCACGTACCGAAATATCAGCGGTAATACCTCTCTAGCGTTGGGTTTGATTGCCGCGTCAGAGAAGTCTGGGCTGCAACTCTTCCTGGGTTCCTACCCGATCACGCCAGCTTCGGACATCCTGCACGAGCTCTCCAAGCAGAAGAAGTTCAACATCATCACCTTTCAAGCCGAAGACGAGATCGCAGCAGTCGGTGCCGCACTTGGCGCCTCCTACGGCGGAGCTCTTGGAATTACCTCGACCTCTGGTCCCGGTATCGCCTTGAAGAGCGAGATGATCGGCCTGGCGGTCATGCTCGAACTCCCGCTCATCATTATCGATGTGCAGCGTGGTGGTCCCTCTACAGGACTTCCCACAAAAACAGAGCAAGCAGATCTTCTTCAAGTTATGTTCGGCCGTAACGGCGAATCTCCTGCAGTAGTGCTGGCAACGTCCACTCCAAGCGATTGCTTTGCAATGGCAATGGAAGCGGTCCGAATTGCTACTACATATCGTGTGCCGGTTTTCTTGTTGTCAGACGGTTATATCGCCAATGGCTCTGAACCTTGGCGTGTTCCAGATGTTGCATCTTTGCCAGCAATTCCGGTTGAGTTTGCCAAGACGCAAGAAGACTTCATGCCATATTTACGCGATCCCAAAACATTGGCTCGTCCTTGGGCAATTCCGGGCACGCCTGGCATCGAACATCGCATTGGTGGAATTGAGAAGGCCGACAAGACCGGCGCAATTTCCTACGATCCAATGAATCACGATTTCATGGTACGAACTCGCCAAGCCAAGATCGAAGGCATTGAGATTCCAGATCTAGAAGTTGATGATCCAACGGGAGATGCACAAGTTCTCTTCTTAGGTTGGGGTTCAACCTATGGACCAATTTCATCAGCAGTCGAGATTCTCCGGTCGAATGGCCAGAAGATCGCACAGGCACACTTGAAGTACATCAATCCTTTCCCCAAGAATCTAGGCGCCGTTCTAGAAAAATATCCTCGAGTAATTACTCCAGAGATGAACCTCGGACAACTCGCGATGCTGCTTCGATCCAAGTACCTCAAAGATATTGTCGGATACAACATGGTTCGCGGTCTGCCGTTCTCAACAGCAGAACTCGTTGAAGCCGCGATGGGAGTTCTCGATGTCTGATCTGACCTTAACGAAGAAGGATTTCACTTCTGACCAAGAAGTCCGTTGGTGTCCAGGGTGCGGTGACTACTCAATTCTTTCCACCATGCAGGCATATCTGCCTGAACTAGGTATAGCTCGAGAGAACATCGTATTTATCTCTGGCATTGGTTGCTCTTCGCGCTTTCCTTATTACCTCAATACCTTTGGAATGCACTCCGTTCACGGGCGTGCTCCTGCTATCGCATCTGGGCTGGCAATCGCCCGGCCAGATCTCACCGTCTTCGTGGTCACTGGTGATGGCGATGCGCTCTCCATCGGCGGTAATCACCTCATTCATGCCTTACGTCGAAATGTTGAGCTGAAGATTTTGCTTTTCAACAACCGCATCTACGGCCTCACCAAAGGCCAATACTCTCCAACCTCCGAGGCTGGAAAGATCACGAAATCAACGCCATTGGGCTCATTGGATACGCCGTTCAACCCGATTTCCTTGGCAATTGGGGCCGAAGCATCTTTCGTCGCCCGTACCATCGACAGCGACCGTAAGCACCTCACCGAGACCCTACGGGCCGCTAGCGCCCATAAGGGAAGTGCCTTGGTTGAGATCTACCAAAACTGCCCTATCTTCAACGATGGCGCCTTTGATTCGGTCAAAGACCCAGACACTAAAGAGGCATCGCTACTGCAAATGATCGATGGTCAACCCATTAAGTCCAGTGTTCATGGCGTAGTTCGAAATGGCTCCACTTTGGAGATTGTTGAGTTGGGATCGGTTGATGAGAGTCAACTCGTCATCCACGATTCCCACAACCCAGATCCATCGTATGCCTTTGCTCTCTCCCGTCTTTCGGGCTCCGAACTCTCGCACGTTCCAGTTGGAGTTTTTCGCGACGTAGTCCGTCCTGGATATTCATCGATGGTTCATACCCAATTAGAGGAGATCATCAAGGCTCAAGGCGCTGGGGACCTCGAGAAGCTGCTTCACGGCGGCGATACATGGGTCGTTAACTAAAGATCAATTTCAACGCTAACTGCTAAATGATCACTGGTATCAAAGGCAGTTAGCGTTTCTTTTTGTACCTGAATTCTGCGAGTCGTAAGAATGTAGTCAATCTGGCGATCGGGTTTCCAGATTGGAAAAGTTAAACCCTTTACGAGTGAGCGCCACTTTCGTCCACTTACTCCAGAAGACAAATTAAAGTCACCCATAATAAATACGGGCTTGTCAGCTCTTTTCGCCAAGTCATTTGCCCAACCTTTGACCTGCAAGAATTGCAGATAATTAAAGGGCCAGACAAAAGAGAGATGAAGATTTATCACAATAAATTTTTCACAGTGTCCGGCCAGCGCGACTCGGTGATGATCTTTCGCATAAAAGCGCTTGCTCTTCGCTCCTTCTGAGATATTCATAATCTTTCCAAATTTGGCTTGCGTAAGTTCTAACCGCTCCCATTGGATTACTGGGATTTTGGACACGATAGCTATCCCGTAACCCCCTCGATCTGTGGGGTTCTCCTTAGTAATGATGTCGGTACTTCCAGAGGGCTCGCGCTGATGGTCTTCGCCAGCACCGTAAATGAAGAACGCTGGGGCGAAAGCCCAGTACTCGGTGCCTAAGGCTTTCGCTGCTAATTGGGTTTGGTTTACGCAGCCCGACCGAGGGTAAAGATGATCAACTTCTTGCAAAGCCAGTATGTCAGCGTCTAATTGAGCCACGCAGGACGATAACGCTTCGGCTTCTGCTTGAAAGCGACTTTGGCCCTGAATTCGACCGTGCAAGATATTCCATGTCGAAAGACGCATCTAAGAGTTTAATTCAATCATGACGAAAACGATAACCCATACCGGCTTCCGTAAGTAAATATTCGGGAGATGCTGGATTGGGTTCCAGCTTCTGCCGCAATTGGGAGATATACAGACGCAAGTAACCCTGCTCCTTTTCAAAACCATGACCCCAAATATCTTGAAGTAACTTCTTTTTGGTAACAAGTTTTCCGGAATTTTGAATCAATATTTCTAGGACTTGCCATTCTGTTGGAGTCAAATGCTGACTGGTGGTGCCAGTGACATCGAGAATATCTTTGTTTGCAAGATCAACTCGCCACTTTCCAATAAGAACAATTGGATCACTCAAAGCCGTTTCAGTTCGTCGAGTCACTGCTGATATTCGTGCAAAGAACTCTTCAATATTAAATGGTTTGGTGACATAGTCATCAGCTCCTCGGTTCAAGGCTTCGACTTTATATACGGCATCCGATCGCCCCGACAAAACGAGTATTGGGACCTTGCTCCAGCGCCGTAGCGATTCAATTACTTCAATACCGCCCATATCCGGAAGACCAAGATCTACGACAACAAGATCTGGAAGTTTCTTGGCAGCCATTTCTAGACCTTCGGCGCCAGTGGCGGCTGCAATCATCAAGTAACCTCGTGCTTGCAGGTTGATGCCAAGTGTGCGGATAAGCCTTGGCTCATCATCTATTACTAATACTTTAATCATGATGAACTTCAGCCGCTTCTGAACCTTCTTGAGCTAACGGAATGGCAATCACGACTGTAAGCCCACCGCCAGGAGTGTCTTCAAGCTCAAGATCTCCGCCGATCGCTTCGACCAGACCTTTAGAAAGTGCCAATCCAAGACCAACACCTTCATTATTGTTTACATCACCCAAGCGCCTAAATGGTGTAAATATTTTTGTTGCATCTGACTTGGAGATTCCAGGGCCGTGATCGATGACTCGAATTTGGGCAAATTTATCGTGTTGCGAGAAGGTAATTGCCGGTTTTTCTGAGGAGCGTCCGTGAGTCAGTGCATTGGAAATTAGATTCGCAAGTGCGCGTTCCAGCAGGCCGACATCGGTACGGATTTCAGGCAAATTGGGAGCGTATGAAATATTGATTTGCTCTGATGTGAGAGGGACGGAGGCCAACACTTGTGGGAGAAGATCCTGAAAAGAGACCAAATCAAAGTGAATTGCTAGCGCCCCAGCCTGAAGTCGACTCATATCTAACAAATTCTCAATCAAGTTACTGAGCCTTTCTAGGGAATTCTCCGCCGTCTCCAAGAGTTCCCGCCGGTTGTCATCTGACCACTGGATCGTCTCATTTCGCAGGCTCGACACTGAAGCTAAAGCTGTCGCCAGGGGACCACGGAAATCGTGGCTGACCGCTGAAAGCAAGGCGCTGCGCATCCGATCAGCTTCGGCTAGTTCATTTAGGTGCTTGGCCTGACCAGTGAGTAATTCTCGCTCCCACATCAACTCCAACTGAGCTGAAAGGGCTTCAAGAACTCGGGAATCTCGCGGGTGCAATGGTCTGCCACTTCCAACGAGTGTCAGCGCAGAATTCACCTTCCACTCGAATTCTCTCGGTTCATCGTGCGCTTCTTCCAAAGAGTTTGAATTTGAAAAATCTGAATTCGGTGCATAGACCAAATTGAGAGAAGTGAAGGCGAGCACCTTTCGCGCATTCTCAATTAAACCAGCCACACTTGAATCACCTCTTAATACCTTGCCAGCGAGAGCCGACAAAATGGCTGATTCTTTGGACGCCTCAAGTGCATCGCGTGTTCTGCGTGCCGCATGTTCGACTAACCGCGAGATTATGATGGCATCCACTAAGAAGACTACTAGCGCAACGACATTGTTTTTCTCAGCGATCGTAAAAGTATGCAAAGGTGGTATGAAGTAAAAATTAAGAAGTGCGGTTGAAGCGAGAGCGGCCACAACAGAAGGAAAGAATCCACCCAATAATGCGATAGCAGTATTTGCCATCAGGAAGATCAATCCGTCGCTAAAAGCATTCAGTTCAGCGCGAAGGTTAGCTAGCGCCACAGTTAAGGCGGGGAGAAGTATAAGTAGAAGAAGGAAGGCCTGACTTTGTCTACGAGCGCTCACAAGACTTTTAGGTAATAGGAAACCAGGTTTATGTTTAGATGCTCGTTCGTGTGTAACTAAGTGGACATCTATCTCTTCTGAAAGCCTTGTGACTTTTGAAGCAATGCTCTCACCTCGAAATAGTCGCTGCCACCGCCCTTTGCTGGTCACACCTAGGACAATTTGGGTTGCGTTTACACTTCGAGCAAAATCAATAATCGCTTCGGAAACGCTCTCTGAAGAAATGTGATGAAAAGTTCCCCGCATAGACTCAGTTAGAGTTTCAAACTTACTTAGCCGCGAGAAATCGGACGTTGTAACACCATTTTCAGTTAATACATGCAGAGCAAACAATTTTGCCCCCGGGGTGCGATCTGCGATTCTCGAGGCACGTTTGATAATTGTTTCGCCTTCAATGGCATCATTCACCGCAACGACGATACGTTCCTGAGCTTCCCAAATATCCTGGATACCCTCGGCTTTTCGGTATTCTTGGAGGCCTTCTTCCACTTTATCTGCAACCCACAAGAGCGCGAGTTCACGTAACGCTGAAAGGTTACCTTTGCGGAAATAGTTTGATAGAGCGGCATCTATCTTCTCAGCGGCATAAATATTGCCGTGAATCATTCGTCTTTGGAGTGCTTCTGGAGAGATGTCAACAATTTCGACTTGATCCGCTTGTCTTAAGAAAGCATCGGGAACCGTTTCGCGTTGCTCGATACCGGTAATCCTCTTCACAACATCATTGAGAGATTCTAGATGTTGAATGTTGACGGTGGAAATAACGTTTATGTTCGCATCCAACAATGAATCGATATCCTGCCAGCGTTTTTCATGTAAAGAACCAGGGATGTTTGTGTGCGCCAATTCATCGATAAGTGCAATTTCTGGTTGAAGATTCAAGATTGCTTCTAAATCCATTTCTTCAAAGAGCGCACCTTGATGTGAAATCGACTTCCTGGGCACCACTGTTAATCCGTCAAGCTTCTCTTGGGTGTGGGCTCGCCCGTGAGTTTCAACGAACCCCACGATGACGTTGGAACCGCGTTCCTGACGCCGCCTACCTTCATCCAGCATGGCAAAGGTTTTACCTACTCCAGGCGCCATCCCTAGATAGACGCGTAGGCTTCCCCTTTTTGCCACCTGATCCCCTTAGTTATCCTTTAATCCCGATTTAATGCAACGATGCTAACGCCAAATTTAACTCTAAGACATTGACTCTTTCCTCACCCAGGAATCCAAAGGTTCGCGGTTTGGTGTGCAGATTGATAAGGGCGTTGAGAGCGGAAATCGTTAAATGACGTTGGTTTGCAATTCGAGCCGTTTGTAGATGTGCATAAGCTGGAGAAATATCCGGATCCAAGCCAGAACCGCTGCTAGTAATCGCATCTGCCGGTATTTGATTGGCAGTGACACCTTCTTCCACCATGATTGCATGTTGACGGGTCTTTAAAGTTTGGGATAACCCTGGTTCATTCGGACCAGAATTTGAAGCGCCAGAACTTAAAGCATCGTAACCGGTGGCCCCTGCAGCGCTGGGGCGAGAGTGAAACCATGATGAACCAAGAAAATTCTGTCCGATGAGGCTAGATCCCACTACCTTCTTATCAAGCGTTACGAATGAACCGTTTGCCGATTCCTTCAGGGCAACCTGCCCGATCGCAAAAATTACAAGCGGATAGAGGATTCCAAGAATTAATGTGATTCCTAAAAGCAACCGCAAAGATGTGAAATATTGACGAGCGTTCTTCATATCTATCCCAATCCTGGAATGAGTTGAATAAGGAGGTCGATTGCCTTAATTCCAATAAATGGCGCTATGAGTCCACCAAGGCCATAGATGGTGATATTTCGTGCCAGCATAGAAGAAGCGGAAGCAGGCCGATAGCGCACACCACGCAGGGCCAAGGGAACCAAAGCGATAATAATTATGGCGTTGAAGATAATTGCCGAAAGAATCGCAGAGTGAGGACTAGACAAGTGCATAATGTTCAATCTTTGCAATCCTGGAAATGCGGGGGCAAACATTGCAGGCAATATCGCGAAGTATTTTGCAACATCATTTGCGATTGAAAATGTAGTCAATGCACCTCTTGTGATGAGAAGTTGTTTGCCGATTTGTACGATTTCAATTAACTTGGTTGGGTCTGAATCCAGATCCACCATATTTCCGGCTTCTTTGGCAGCAGAAGTACCAGAATTCATGGCTACCCCAACATCTGCTTGGGCAAGAGCCGGGGCGTCATTTGTGCCATCTCCCGCCATTGCAACTAGTCGTCCACCAAGTTGCTCGGTTTTTATGAGGTTCATTTTATCTTCTGGAGTAGCTTCCGCCAAGAAGTCATCTACACCTGCCTCACGCGCAATGAACTCGGCGGTGATCGCATTGTCGCCAGTGATCATCACGGTACGGATACCCATTTTGCGTAACTCTTCAAATCGCTCACGCATCCCAGGTTTAACAACATCCTTCAGGTGAATTACGCCCACGAGGACGCGCATGCCAGCCAGCTCCGAAGCGACGACCAGTGGGGTTCCACCCGAACGCGATATTTCTTCAACTTTTTCCTGTAGATCGGATGGGGTTTCACCATCTGTTTCAGAGAGCCAAGCGACAATGGAAGAAGTCGCACCTTTGCGAAATTTTGATACAACCCCGTGAAGATCAAGATCGCAACCACTCATGCGTGTTTGAGCGGTGAATGGCATAAAGATGCTTTCATGATCGACCGGTAGAGGTGAAATTTTCTCTACGCCAAGGTCGCGCGCCAAGTCAACGATTGACTTGCCTTCTGGCGTTTCATCAGCGTAACTTGATAGATAGGCGGCTTTCAATAATTCTGGCATCGCGACTTGGCCGACTGGAAAGAATGCGACGGCACGCCTATTTCCAAAGGTGATAGTTCCAGTCTTATCGAGCAATAATGTGTTGACATCTCCAGCAGCCTCTACCGCTCGCCCGGACATAGCCAAAACATTGCGCTGTACCAATCTGTCCATACCAGCAATGCCTATGGCGGAGAGAAGCGCTCCAATCGTTGTTGGAATTAAACAAACTATCAGCGAAACAAGAACAATTATCGATTGGGACGCGTTACTAAATATGGCAATCGGTTGCAAAGTCACCACGGCCAACAAGAAAATAATTGTCAAACTGGAAAGCAGAATATTGAGGGCTATTTCATTCGGAGTTTTTTGTCTCGTTGCACCTTCTACTAAGGCGATCATTCGATCAATAAAAGTTTCACCAGCACGCGCCGTAATCCGTATGATGATTCGATCTGAAAGAACTCTGGTCCCGCCTGTTACCGAAGTACGATCACCGCCCGCTTCTCTGATCACAGGTGCTGATTCTCCAGTTATTGCTGACTCGTCAATGCTGGCTATCCCCTCGATGATTTCGCCATCACTGGGTATAACATCGCCGCTCTCGCAAATTACAATGTCACCAATAGTCAATTCAGAACTGGCGACCGCTATTTCTTCACCGTTTGCAGCATATTTGCGAGCAAGTGTTTGAGTCCTAGCCTTCTTTAAACTTTCCGCCTGCGCTTTGCCTCGCCCTTCGGCAATCGCTTCAGCTAGGTTGGCGAAAAGTACTGTTGCCCAAAGCCAGAGCACAATCCACCACGAAAAAACGCTGGAATTGTTTATCGCTAATACGGCAGTCAGCGCCGCCCCAACCTCTACTACGAACATAATTGGGTTTTTAAATAAGGTCACAGGATTCAACTTCTTAAATGCAGCAGGCATCTCCCGATACAGCATCCGAGGATTCAAAAGAGACCCTTGACTAGTATTTGTACTCATCGAATTCCTTCTGCTAGTGGCCCAAGTGCCAGCGCCGGTAGATAAGTAAGCGCTACCACGATGATCGCGACAGAAATGAGTAGCCCTATGAATAAGGATTTTGTAGTGTCCAAAGTGCCTTGTGTGGCGGGAGTGTGACCCTGTTCTGCCAAGGATCCAGCGAGTCCTAAAACCAGTAAAATCGGCACAAATCGACCTACCAACATTGCAGTTCCCAAAGCAAAGTTGAGAAAGGTCGTGTTTCCACCGAGACCAGCAAACGCACTTCCGTTGTTATTTCCAGCTGAGGTGAATGCGTACAGGATTTCGCTGAGACCATGCGGGCCGGATGCCGAGATAGATTTTCTAGCGCCAGCATTTGAAAGAGCCACAGCCGTTCCAATTAGGACGACCGCTGGCGTCGTTAATATATAGAGCGCAGCAAACTTCATCTCTCGGGGCCGAAGCTTCTTCCCCAAGTATTCCGGGGTGCGCCCGACCATGAGTCCACAAATAAAAACAGTGAGGATTGCGATGACTAGCATTCCGTATAGCCCGGAGCCAACGCCTCCTGGAGTCACTTCTCCCAACATCATGTTGAACATCAGGAAACCGCCAGCTAAAGGCGTAAAGGATTCGTGAGCCGCGTCAATTGCGCCGGTGGATGTGCTTGTCGTTGCGGTGGCAAATAGCGCTGATTGTCCAATACCGAAACGAGTTTCCTTCCCTTCCATAGCCGACCCAGCAAGTTGAAGAGCCGCACCGGAATGATGGATTTCAAATGCAGTTGTTGCAATCAGCGAGCCAAGGAATATCACCGCCATAGCGGCAAGGATCGCTCGACCTTGGCCTTTGCTGCCGACCAGTTTTCCTAATGTCCGTGGTAACGAAAATGGAATAAGAAGAAGTAGGACTACTTCCAACCAATTTGTAAAAGGATTTGGATTCTCAAATGGGTGGGCGGAATTAGCATTAAAGAAACCGCCACCATTCGTACCTAACTCCTTTATCGCTTCTTGACTCGCTACGGGTCCTCCCGGGATGTTCTGAACTCCGGCAGCCAACGTGTGAACTACATGAGGCGAAGCAAAGTTTTGAATAACGCCATTGGCCATCAGAATTACCGCTGCAAGAACTGAAAACGGCAACAGAATGCGGAATGTTGCACGAACAAAATCCACCCAAAAATTTCCTATGCGGTCTTTATTGTGGACTACAAACCCACGAATCAATGCAATAGCAACAACAAGGCCAACTGCAGCTGAGGCGAAGTTCTGGACGGCAAGACCAGCCATTTGAGCCAGGAATCCTAGCGATGACTCACCTGAGTAATTCTGCCAGTTGGTGTTCGTTACGAAAGAAATTGCCGTATTCCACGAGAGAGAGGGAGATACATTCTTCATGCCCATATTTGGTGGCAACCAACTTTGAACTCTCAAGAACCCATAGAGCAAGAGCACAGATACTGCCGAGAACGAGAGAAGTGAGGCGGCATAAGTCTTCCATGATTGTTCGACTTCAGGATTTACTCCTACTGCTTTGTAGAACAATCGCTCAAATTTGAAATGGTGCTTAGAAGTAAACACCTTTGCCATGTAGTCGCCAAGCGGGACATGTGCCATACCCAATGCGAGTAGAACCGCAATATCCGTAATTACAGTTGCATATGTCGAGCTCATCAGAATTTCTCCGGAAAGAGCAGCGTGAAGATCAGATAACCTGCAAGAAGGATTGAAATGGTCAATCCAATAAGACCTTGACTCATATTTTCCCAATTCCATTCAGGAGAAGAGTCAGGAGCGTAAAAGCCCCTACCGTGAACAGAATTACAAACAGATCAGTCACTTATCCTCCAATAATCGCTTATTGGAGCAGGTTATAAAAGAATCTAGGCGGAATGAGTGAAAAGACGCAATTCCTAACGAAATCTAAACGGGGATTTACGGCAATGAATTTATTGAGATTGATTTAGTTCGAGCCGGAACATCAGTAATTGCAGGCCGCCATTTACCCAACGGACCCTTAGTCAACCCCTTGAGAATTTGTATCGTGACGAGTCTGGAATCAATTTGAGTATCTTTTGAGATATTGGGATGCCACGGGCAAATATTGTCGATCGCACACGTCCAACCATTTGTGCCGATATCTACGACTCCGGCGCCTTTTGCGTTGGTGTAATAGGTAGCCATCGTGGTAACAGATTTCTTATTAAATATTATTTTTGCCCGAGCCAAGGCCTCAACTGCCGGGCCTGGGGCATACAGCGGTGAATCCACCTCTCGACCAACAATACTGTTTAGTGCGTTTGGGTGTCTTTCGGTGTTAAAAGGCCAGCGGTCTGGATGAGCAATAATGTAATTACCATCCACCCCCAGCCCAACATATTGCGAACCCAAGAGCCTTGATTCCGGTTGAAGAATCGGTGAACTGCGCCAAACGGTGGTGGCAAGCAATGGATCTTTGCGAGCCGGATCTGATGTTGAACCACGCCACATGACTATTTCTTTAGTTTTATCAAGATAGCGAGGGCGGTTGTAAATCGCGTTACCTCCAAAGGAAACAAGATTTACCCCGCGGTCAACGGCGGACTGTAAGGAGGCACGCATCTGTGTTGTCCAATACTCAGCGTGGCCCCCGAGGATGACCGAACTCGTATTTGCCAATGCCGAAGCATCTTTGTTGATTTCGAAGTCGGTTATGTAATTCATGTCGATGCCAAGCTGTTCTGCCAATTTCAAAAGCGGATATTCCATATATCGGAATTGACCATCTCCTGCCCCATCGTATGGTCGCTTAAATGAGACGACGTTCGCTTTCGTAGCGCGCAACCCATTCGGACCTTTATATAAGGAATAGCCACCCCATTTGTTGTATGACTGCCAAGTCAATACCGATGAAATCAGAGTGATATCGCTTTTAGCAGTTGGGTTAAGAATCGTAAGTGGAACGAAAGAAGAGTCGCTTCCGCCGTCATCTATGCGAAAAAGATATTGACCTGGTTTGGTGGAATTAGTGACTTTGAAGTTCCAAGCAATGGGCCAGTCAGTCGTGACTGTTGAGGTTGGTGCTGGTGATACATGGAATTTGGCGTTCGCGGGAATTGATTTTGTTGTAAAAGTTTCGATTAAACGAGCACCCGCCCCGTTGTAATAGCCCATTCTGAATACCTTGATCGTTATCGGCTTGCCATTTCCTGTTAGATGGAGCCCAATGACATCCCCGCATTTGGCACTTGCAGCATCCAGCCAACCATCGACGGATTTGGAATTAAAGGTTTGACCCGGAGCCAATTTTTCGGGAGCTCCGTAATCGCCGCTATATTCCAAGAAAATGCCAGTTTGCCACGAAGGAGTTCCGGGTCGCAGGTTCTCTCTTTTTACCCATCCTGCAGAACTGTCCCAGCCGCAAGGAGAAGCAGCAACGGCCTTGTGAGGTGCGAGCGCGACGGCGCCAGGGTTCATCGAAAGTACTAATACGGCGCTCATCACGAGCAGAATCAGGGACCTAGATGTGAGGCGGAGACTCTTTTTCATATCGGGCAACATTTCTCGACCTTATCCCCGGTAGATATTTGTGTGTGGGGGGCGGCCCTCTAAAGAGTGTGCTTCTAGACACTCAGGGAAGCTGAAGGAATGTCACTGAATCTGGTGGCGGGTGAAGGATTTGAACCTTCGAAGGCATTCACCGGCGGATTTACAGTCCGCTCCCATTGGCCGCTCGGGCAACCCGCCAGGGTGTTCGCAGCGCCCAAATCGTAGCGAAAAAGGGCGCAAAAGGCATATCTGCCTTATTTCCTAGCTCTTGGGGTGAGCCAACAACCAATTCACGATTTTCTCTGCGAAATCTGGGACGAGAGTGGGGACGTGGGCTCCCCCATTCACGGTCCACAGTTCGACTGAAGTTTTGTTCGCGCAACCAAGGTACTTACTTACTGTGGTCTCACTTCCGGAGATCGAACTATCAATATCTAACTTGGTTGAGGATTTAACGGCTTTTGCACTGCATTTATCTAAGGCTGCCCACATCGACGCAGTTTTCTCTGCTCCAGGATAGGAATTTCCGAAGAGATTTCCGCCTTTGTAGTTAATCGTCTCATCACTCGTTCCTTGTATCTGAAGTACTGAAATCGGTTTGCTAGCTTTGCAGGATTTGATATTTGCATATTGTTCGCCCGCGAAACTTGCAACAGCCGCAATTCGATCTGAACTACTGCAAGCCATGTGGTTAGTCATGAATCCGCCATTGGAATGCCCCACAACATAAATGCGCTTTGGATCAACGCTATATTTCTTGGAGACGGTATCAATAATGCTTAAAATAAATGCTTCGTCGTTTACCTTCGACTTGTAGAAATTGCAGCATGCTGGAGTGGCATTCCAAAATCTAGCTCCACCTTGATCCAAGGTTCCATCTGGGTAGACATAAAGAATTCCGTGCGCCTGTGCGACGGGAACCATATGAAAATAGGCCTCGGTCTGGGCGCCTGATGAGGTGTAACCGTGAAGAGCAATGATCAGTGGCGCCGCCGTGCCAGCCTTGTATGTACTTGGAACGACCACATTAAATGCTCTGGTTCCCTGAAGGGGCACTGTGTCTGCGTGCGCGAAGGTAGGGAAAATAGCGGCAAGCATCGTTGCGGCAAGAAGAAATAGGGAGTGCTTCTGCTTCATGGGTTAACAATATTGGCTGAAGTGGGGCTAGGGCGCGTATGGATTTCCCCCACCCTAAGGAAAGGGGGTTAAATAGGGCATTGCTTGCGAAAAGCATTACGGATGAGGGGTAAAAAGTGGCTGCAGATTCTAGTTTCGACATTGTCTCTGAAGTTGATCATATGGAGGTCGATAACGCCTTTAACCAGACTGACCGTGAAATCGGTACCCGCTTCGACTTCAAAAACACTGGCACGAAGATTGAAAAGTCCGGAGACAAGTTTTTGATCGAGGCTGACACCGAAGACCGAGCGAAAGCAGCCCTTGAGGTATTTCGCGACAAACTTATCAAGCGCACCGTCTCTCTTAAACATTTGGAGGCGTCGGAGCCACAACTCAGTGGCAAGATTTACAAAATTTCCTGCGAATTCAAAGAGGGAATCTCGACCGAGAATGCCAAGAAGATCGCCAAATTGCTGCGCGATGAAGGTCCTAAAACGCTCAAGAGTCAGATTATGGGCGAAACGCTTCGTGTCACCAGCAAGAGCCGAGACGATTTACAGGATGCCATTGCGCTGGTGAAGAACCATCCCTGGGAGTTTGCAGTCCAATTCACCAACTACAGATAGCCCGCTCAATTGAGTAAATACCGGCTTGGTCTGGTTTTTGGTGTTACCGCCTATGTTCTCTGGGGACTCTTTCCGTTGTATTGGCCGCTGCTCGACCGGGCTAATTCCCTAGAGATCGTCTCCCATCGTGCGGTCTGGACTTTCTTCTTCTGCCTCATCGCGTTAGGACTCACCAAGAAATTACGGTCAGCATTTGCAGTGCTGAAAGTTCCAAGGCTTTTTTGGACATTGGCATTTGCCACTTCGCTGGTCTCTATCAATTGGCTTACCTATATATGGGCGGTCAACCACCAACACATAGTTGATGCATCCTTGGGTTACTACATTAATCCCTTAGTCATGATCGCTTACGGAACGATCTTCTTGCACGAAAAGTTACGTAAGCTGCAATGGGTATCTGTGATTGTTGCCTTTATTGGGGTATTAATTCTTACGATTGATTACGGACGACCACCCTGGATCTCACTGACTATTGCAATATCTTGGGGCAGTTATGGGTTCGTTAAGAAGAAATTAGGGATGGGCTCGCTAGAAAGTTTGATGGTTGAAACTCTCATCTCACTTCTTCCGTACAGCATCTATATTTTCTGGCTGAGTGGTTCCGGTAAGGGCCAATTCACCCACGGTTGGTTGATCTCCCTGTTGCTCGTCGGAGCCGGCGCCGTAACAGCTATTCCCTTGTTGCTTTTTAATGGTGCGACTGTGCGCTTGCCATTTAGCATTATTGGGCTGCTTCAATTTATAACTCCAACAATAAATTTTGTTCTCGGAGTTTGGGTCAATCACGAATCTATGTCTGTTGGACGATGGATTGGATTTTTG
>CANBRH010000061.1 GCA_947371865.1 Actinomycetota bacterium | reverse complement strand
CCTTGAGGGTGAAAACCTTTCGAGAGATTCAAGGAGATTTCAATGAGTAAGCGCACCTTCCAACCTAACGTTCGTAAACGCGCCAAGAAGCATGGCTTCCGCGCTCGTATGGCAACCCGTGGCGGTCGTGCTGTGCTTTCTTCACGCCGCGCCAAAGGCCGCGTTCGCATCTCTGCCTAACTCGTGCTCCCTGCAGCGAATCGCCTCCGCAACGGAAAGGATTTCGCTCGCACCACAAGAAACGGTGCTCGCGTCACCTCTCCTTCCTTAGTTCTCTATGTACTAACCCGGACCGGTAATTCCACAGGACCACAAGTTGGATTAATCGTGAACAAGTCAGTCGGAGGTTCGGTAGTACGTCACCGCGTCGCACGCCAACTACGCCACTTGATCGCACCACAACTTCATAAATTTGACCAAGAAACTCAAATAGTGATTCGTACGCTTCGTATGAAAGATTCATATTCAGCCGAACTCGAAGATCTAATTGAGCGAGTCCAAAAGAAACTTCTGGTCGCGTCATGAGAAAACTGCTCTTAGGAATTCTCATCACCCCGATTAAGTTTTATCAAAAATGGATCTCACCAGGTTTAGCACCAAGATGTAAGTACTACCCATCGTGTTCCCAGTATGCCGTTGATGCCATTTCAAGCTATGGAATCAAAGGAGTATTTATGGCAGGTTGGCGAATACTTCGTTGTAATCCGTGGTCACACGGCGGCGTTGATTATGTTCCACCAAAACCCCACAAGGGTGGCAAGAATGAACAACCACATGTAGAAGGAGTTCGTTAAATGGGAACAGTCCTACAACCCTTATATTTCGCGGTTTCTTGGGTCATGGTGGCATTCCATTCGATCCTTGGACTAGTTCTCGGAAAGAACTCCCACGAAAGTATCAAGTGGAGCGCATCCATCATCGGGCTTGTAATCCTGATTCGTATTATTTTAATTCCGCTCTTTGTAAAGCAAATCAAAAGCCAACGAGCATTAACTGCCCTTCAGCCACACATGAAGGAGATCCAAAAGAAATATAAAGACGATCGCCAAAAACAGTCCGAAGAGATGATGAAGCTTTACAAAGAGCACAAAACAAATCCATTGGCTTCTTGCTTGCCAATCTTGGCGCAAGCACCAATCTTCTTCTCACTCTTTACAGTTCTTAATGGCATTGCCAAACTTCACCCACATGGCGTGCTTAAAGGTAATCTGCTGCTTTCAGCACACGATGCAAAATTTTTCGGCGCTAACCTTTCCAGTACCTTCTTAAGTTCGACAACAACCACCACGAAGGTTGTGACCGTCGGACTGATTCTCTTTATGTCAGCGACAACATTTACAACCCAACGTCAGTTGATGGTTAAAGGCATGCCCAAGATGGATGCTTCAAACAACATGATGTTGCAACAACAGAAGATCATGCTTTATGTATTTCCAATTATTTTTGCAGTATCTGGTGTGAACTTTCCGGTTGGAGTTTTGATTTATTGGTCGACAACCAACCTGTGGACTTTTGGCCAACAGTTTTATGTGATTAAGCGAAACCCAACACCAGGTTCGCCGGCATATGAAGAGTTGCAGGCTAAACGAGCTCGCCATGCCGGTATCGATCCTGAGGTGATTGCAGATTCCGGAACCACTCAAACCATCGAACAGAGTGGCCAGCGCCAACAACCCAAAAAACAGGGAAAACAGGGAAAACAGGGAAACAAAAAGAAGAAGAAGCCCTAAATACTATTAATACTCACAAATAACCCAAAAGTATACAAAAAGGTTTAATGCCGACAAAACGGCAGATGGAGGAGAATATGAGCGAGAACGAGACCACCCAGGTGGATGAGGCTGTGGAAAACACCCCTACCGCTGATAAACCAGAGAAAAAGAGCCTGATTGCCCGCCTCGAAGAAGAGGGTGAAGTTGCCGCTGACTACCTAGAGGCGCTTCTCGATATCGTCGATCTTGATGGCGATATTGATATCGATGTTGAGAATGAGCGCGCTTCACTTGCGATTGCTGGTGGCAAGTTAGGCCATCTCGTTGGAGATCGTGGCGAAGTTCTCGATGCGCTCCAGGAGCTAACCCGGTTAGCGGTTCAAACTTCGCTAGGTGAGCGTTCTCGGTTAATGCTGGATATCGACAACTTCCGAAGCGCCAAGAAGGAAGAGTTGGCCAAGCTAGCCCACGAAATTGCCGATGAAGTTAAAGCAACCGGAGAATCCATAAAACTTCGCCCAATGAATGCTTTTGAGCGCAAGGTCGTCCATGACACCATTCAAGAGATTGGCCTCTCCAGCGAATCCGAAGGCGAAGACCCTAACCGCTGCGTGGTTGTTCTTCCCAACTAACTCTTCATGAGCCAAGTTTCACGTGAAACCATCACTCCAGAGTTCTTCTCCCAACGTGCGGATGAAATAGAGCGCTATGCCGAAATCTTGGCAACATGGGGTATTGAACGCGGATTAATCGGGCCTCGAGAAGGTGATCGCATTTGGGATCGCCACATTGCCAATTGCATACCTGTAACCACCCTTATTCCTGAAGGCGCTTCGGTGATCGATATCGGATCCGGGGCTGGACTACCCGGGATTGTCATCGCTCTGGCTCGTCCAGACCTTAAAGTCACTCTTTTAGAGCCGCTAGAGCGGCGAGTTGCCTTCCTCATTGAAGTCGTCGCCGAACTTCACTTACCCATCACAGTGCTGAGGGGACGTGCTGAATCCGTGAAAGGTAACTTCACCATCGTGACGGCTCGCGCCGTGGCCCCACTGCCCAAGCTGCTGCCCCTGGTTTGGCACCTAGTAGCGCCGAAAGGTTCACTTCTGGCAATGAAGGGTGAATCGGCTGCTGAGGAGTTGGCGGAAACAAAGATTAAGAAGGTCGCCAAGGCTCAAATTCACGAAATTTCGCTCGGATCCCTCCCACTCTCCCGTGTTATTGAACTCTCTAAGGGTGGTTAACTAAGCGCGTGGATGATTCACGTGAAACCAACGCAAATGAGGCGATCTCAGAGAAGCGAGTAATTGGAATTCGCCGGTTGAAAGAACCGATGCCCACGCCTATCAAAACTCGCATCTTTACTGTCGCCAACCAAAAAGGCGGCGTAGGAAAAACCACTTCCGCGGTCAATATTGCCGCAGCGCTGGCCATGGGTGGCCTAAGAACACTAGTTATCGATCTTGATCCTCAAGGAAATGCCTGCACCGCACTGGGAATTGATCGCAGAAATAAACCGGGTATGTACGAGGTACTTGTTAAAGATCGACCTTTTGCCGAAATCGTCCAAAAAGTAGCGGGTTTTCCGCATTTGGAATGCGCACCCGCAGATCGCGAGTTAGCCGCTGCTGAAATCAATATGGTGGGAATGGTCGCCCGCGAATCAAGATTAAAAATATCACTCACCAAATACTTACACGATCGCGAAGCCAACGGCGAGCGTTTTGATTACGTCATTATTGATTGCCCCCCAAGTTTGGGACTCTTAACTGTTAATGCCCTAACTGTGGCTGAAGAGGTCTTAGTTCCGATCCAATGTGAGTATTACTCGCTTGAAGGCTTAACTCTTCTTATTGAAACTTTAAATCAAATCCAACAAATCCTTAACCCAGTTGTAAAGATTTCTACCATCGTCTTAACGATGTTTGATTCCAGAACTCGCTTGGCAAATGATGTGGCTAATTCAGTGCGACAGCACTTCCCTAATGAATTGATCGATACCCCAATTCCCAGAGCTGTGCGCATCTCCGAAGCCCCCTCTTTTAATCAAACAGTTATGACATACGACGCCTTGTCCCCTGGTGCAATTGCATATATGACAGTAGCTCGCGAAATCGCTAGACGTGGAAACCCAACAACAAATAACGAGGTACATACCGCATGAGCACTCGCAAAGGTGGTTTAGGACGGGGTCTTGATTCACTCATCCCCACAGTAATCACATCAAACACTGGTGTAACAATTGCTAACCGCAATGAAGTCGATATCGAATCCATTTCACCAAACCCGAAACAACCTCGGTATGTTTTTGACTCCGATGATCTTCAAGAGCTGGCAGCGTCAATCAAAGAAGTTGGAATTCTTCAACCGCCAGTAGTTCGACAGATCTCTGAAGGTAAATACGAACTCATCATGGGTGAACGTCGCCTTCGAGCATCCAAGCTTGCAGGTCTTACAACTATCCCGGTCATTATTCGCCAAACAAGCGATAATGAATTACTTCGCGAAGCACTACTTGAAAATATTCACCGCAGTCAGCTGAACCCACTTGAAGAAGGTGCGGCTTATCAAAATCTGTTAAACGATTTCGGTTATACCCACGAAGAGTTAGCCCTCAAAGTAGGCAAGTCGCGTCCAGCCATCACCAATACTTTGCGGTTGCTTCATCTCCCAGCAGGCGTGCAACGTCGAGTTGCTGCCGGAATATTAAGTGCCGGTCATGCACGCGCGCTTTTAACACTAAATGAGGAAAGTGAAATTGAAAAATTAGCAAACAGAATTGTTGCCGAGGGGCTTAGTGTTCGAGCAGTAGAAGAAATTGTGGCGGGCTTTCAACCAACTACAAAAAAGGCCACTTTTCGCGCTGGAAAACTCATTTCTCCGCGGATAAAAGAGATCGGCGATCAGCTTTCAGATCGATTTGATACGCGCGTATCCGTTGAACTTGGAAAGAAAAAAGGAAAGATTGTTATTGAATTTGCAACAGTAGAAGACTTAGAAAGAATCACCCAACTTCTTAATTAAGTCCGCGACGTTCCATCTCTTTTTTCACGACAGCACCTAATGATTTAATTCCATCGCGAATTCTTTCAGGCGATGGATAACAATAAGAAAGTCGCATCGACCAACTGCCGAAACCATCTGCATAAAAAGCAGTACCAGGAACGTAGGCCACTTTTGCAACAATTGCTTTTGGCATCATCGCTTTGGTATCGATCTCCGGTGGCAAAGTAACCCAAACATAAAAACCACCTTCGGGCTTTGTCCAGGTTGCACCTGCAGGAAAATGTTGTTCGAGGGATTCCAACATCGCATCACGACGAACTCGGTAGAGCTCGCAGAACGATGCAATCTGATCGCGCCAAGGTTGATCAGAGAG
>CANBRH010000060.1 GCA_947371865.1 Actinomycetota bacterium | reverse complement strand
GTTCCACTGGGAATTGTCGCAACTGTCCTTTTTGCGAGACACTTCTCCCGAAAGAATTTGTAACTCTTTCAATGCGTCCGTAGCTCAACGGATAGAGCTTCTGACTTCGGATCAGAAGGTTGGGGGTTCGAGTCCCTCCGGGCGCACTTAGGCTAACCTTTGCTGTCATATGCGGAGGCAAGGCTATGACTTTGAATTTTAAACGTCTCCTAATTCCACTTTTAATCACCCTTTCACTAAGCAGCGGATCACTCACCGCGTATGGCTCATCTCAGGCAATCACGGCCACCTCGCAACTTCCTTTCAAGTACTCGATTAAGCCTGATGGTTATTTGTATTCGTTGGTAAATGGCCAGGAATTCTTAACTGAATTCACTGCCTGGGGCGGCCACGCTTTTGCGCAGGCCGGCGGCCATCTCGAAGGAAACAATAAATCGAATTTCGCCGTCCATATCCTGCCGAAAGGTCAGACGGTCGAAGTGTTGGGCAATAGCGATGGCGTGTGTGATTCGGGTGAACTCTGCGGTGCGACGCTGGCCAATATCCGATCAAACGAACTTTGGTACACAGCCACATATCCGCATATGAAACTTATCGGATTCTCGCGCGATCAGATGCGCACCCCGTCACCGTATATTCCTGGCGAACCCGGTCAATGGCGATTGTTCTTCTCTTTTGATGGCGGCTTGAACTTGCAGTTGCAGCATGTCGCAGAGCTCTCTCCTCAATTAATTCAGCTCATCAAAAATAGTGGACAAGCATTGGCTCTCAACATATCGACGAATTCGTATGGCCGCGGCCCGGTGCCGCTGCGAAAACCAGTGAGCCTGCCGGATGGAATCAAACTTGCCCGTCCCGAAATAATCCAACTGGCCATGAACCAAGTGGGCGGTCAAAATGTCTACGCGGCCGACGCGCAGACCGAGTGGAGCATTGTGCCAACTCAGCCCATAGATCGCCGCGAAACTTGCCAATGGAACTACTTCACCCCTGCCATGCGCGCCAAAATGCAAAAAATCCTGGACACTGAACTTCTCAAGCCGATACCTGGTGGCCGTTTTGTTTCGGGTGCAGGCGGAGGTGTCGGTATCGAAAGCGCCGCCGAAGGAGTTCTCTGCGCCAGCGATAGTTTCCAAACCAGTCCCGGACTATTTACTCAAATATCTGCCAACAACTCTTTTGGATTTTTCCAAGTAAACAGTTCGAACCATCCATCCGGACGGGTTTTTTCGGTCTTTCCAATTCACACTACTAGCGCCGCGTACCAAGCGAATAAAGCCCTGTACTCTCCTGGCGCGCAATACATGTTCAGAACTGGCCCGGATATTTCAGGCTTTTCTAACACTTCGAATTTCCAGATTGTGTTGAAAGAGGCAAGCCAGACCTACACCCTCCAAGACTTAACCGGTGAGATCGTAGATCTAGCCACATCAACGGATACTGTGAAAAATAATCATTTCACCGTCAAAATTTATCGAGTCGGCGGAAGTTCCGAGCCGGCTAGTTCATCGGGTTCTGCTCTGCTCGGAAAATATTTTGGCGTGCGCTACCGGTTGGAAAAATCCCGAGCGATAGTCGCGTGGGGCGATTTGTCCGACAGCCAAGCTGGTGTCGTCCTTCCTCCTGCTATTCCGGCTAACGCGGATTGCTCGTCAGCAGCGTTTAGTTGTTACATACATGATTTCAGCTTATTTAGATAAGCACCTAGCACCTACTTCCTTGACAATGCCCATTCACAGTTAAAGGCTTGGGTCATGACTGCATCGCATGTAATTGCCTGGGTTCTCATCGTTATCGCTGTTTTCTTGTTGCTTTGGGCACTCTGGTGGAGTTTTACTCCAGTAGAGCAGGCCACAGTTGGGGTAGTCACCATGTTTGGCAAGTACCGCAGAATGCTTAGCCCGGGCCTTAATTTCCTAATCCCGTTCATTGAAACAGTGAATAGGAATGTTTCGATTCAGAATCGCACCGACCAATTGAAATTCTCGGCGATTACCGGCGACCAAGCTGCGGTCCACTTCACTGCCACAATTATTTATACCGTGGCTGATCATCTGGAAGAGACAGTGAAGCTAGTTGCATTCAAGTTCATTAATCCACAATCATTCTTAACGGCACTTACGAGTACGGTTGAAGCGAGTGTTCGTGAATTCGTCGCCACTAAAAAGCAGGCCGAAGTCCTTGGTTTGCGTCAAGATATCGTCTCGCATGCGAAAGCAACGCTAGATGCGCAATTAGCTTCGTGGGGTTACACATTGGTTGATCTCACCGTCAACGACATTGCCTTTGATGCCGAGGTTATGACCTCAATGTCGCGCGTTGTAGCGGCTACAAATGCCCAGCGGGCCGCTGAATTCGAAGGTGAAGCTCTACGCATCACTTTAGTAAAGAAGGCCGAGGCCGAAGGCGCAGCCATTCGGATCACGGCGACCAATGAAGCAGAAGCGGCTCGAATGCGCGGTGAAGGATTGGCGAAGTTTCGCAAAGCCCTGGCTGAAGGACTAGGCGAATCAGCTGAAGTATTGGAAAAACACAACATCGACCCGACAATTCTGGCCTTTTCTATGTGGACCGAAATGATTCGAGATACCGCTAAGGAGGGCAAGGGCAACACCATCTTCTTAGATGGCGGGATCGAAAACTTGGATGAATCCTTACGCCGCCTGCAGGCGATGGTGAGCAAGCCAGATTCCACATTTAGGCGCCCACCCGAATAGGAAGGGTTAGGCTGGAGTTATGCAGGAGTTTGCAGATTTTCTCGCCAAACAGCCGCCTTTTAATACCCTCTCAAATCCAGACTTGGAAAGTATCGCAGCGCGCGTAGATGTCGAATACTTTGGAAGAGACGAAGTAATTGTTTCCGCCGGTTCGGAAACCCTCGATCATTTGTATGTCGTTCGTACCGGTTCGGTTGAAGTTCTCGATCGCGGAAACATTATTGATCTACTTAGTCCCGGAGATGCATTTGGCCATATTTCAGTACTAACTGGAATGCCACCTCAATATTCTGTGCGAGCAGCTGAAGACACTTTGTGTTACCGCATTCCAGATCCACGCGCGTTGATCGAAGATGAATCGGCTCTCAATTTCAATCATTTTGGCACCTATATAACGCGGCATCGCCTTACTGCCAGCGCATTGATGTCAGATACTCAATCCAATGTAACTCGCTTTATGCGCGAAATCGTGTGGGTAGATCATTCGGATTCCATTCGCACCGTAGCACTTGCTATGACGAAGGCTGAGCAGTCATGTGCGCTTATCCGCGCCGGATCTGAATTTGGAATTGTCTCCGATCGAGATTTTCGAAGTCGTGTTGGTGCAGGAGAGGTCAATATTGACGAACCGATTTCGCACATAATGAGTACTCCAGTTATTACTGTTCCTGATCACATTACTTTGGCAACGGCTTTTCTTACTATGGTTGAAGATGGGGTTCACCATTTGGTGGTAGTCGACTCTGCAGATCGGCCCATAGGCGTAGTCCGAGCAATGGATTTAGCGTCAGTGGAATTACGGAATCCGCTCTTGATTCGCGCTGCCATCGAAGCAGCCGCAACGATAGAGGAATTAGCGGCCGTCTCATCGATGCTCTCACCGACCTTGGTGGAGCTACGAGATAGCGGCATTCCAGCACTTCATATCGGCGCCTTACAGTCGGCAATTGTCGGAGCAATTTTGACTCGCGTGATCGAACTTTCTCCAGAGCTTTCAGGGCCTGTCGAACATTCTTGGTTGATTTTGGGTTCAATGGCCAGGGGAGAACCGCTGCCAGTTTCTGATGTGGATACCGCCATTGTTTGGGCCGATGTTGCCGGTGGTACAGATGTTGCCGATGACATCAGGAGTAATGCCGCCAAACTCCTTGAACTCATGGAGACTTGTGGACTTCGTAAATGCCCTGATGGCGCAAATGCCGACAATGGTCTCTTTAGTAGATCACGTTCGGCTTGGGTAGAAGTCTCTAGCGGCTGGCTGACCGATCCATCGCGCGCAGGTGCATTGCTGCTCTCTTCGATCGCTGCAGATAGTCAACCCTTAACAGAACTGATTCTAGGAAGAACCATCACCGACACCATCAGGTCAACTACCCGAAGTTATGAATTTTTAAATGAGTCTTTGCGCTTTACTCTTACTAAAAAGCCGCCTATCGGTTTCGTTAAAGAGTTCGTTGTAGATGAAAAGGGTGAGAACCGTGGCGAATTGAATTTGAAGAGCGGCGGCCTAACTCCAATCTCATCTCTGGCACGTTGGACCTCGATCGTGCTGGGCGATGTTTCCGGTGGAACATTGGATCGACTACAGCGGGCAGTTTCTGGAAATATCCTGCTGGCTGAGGAAGCCGAGATTCTCTCTAATTCATTTACCAATATTTATGAATTGGTCTTTGAAGAAGAAATAGCAGCGATCAGAACTGGGCGCCCAGCCAGCACCTGGATCGCACCTGACCACTTAGATTCACTCACCAGGCGACACCTTCGCGAAACTTTTCGGGCAATCGCCACGATTCAAAATCGCGTGCAGGGCGAATGGGAAATGCGGATTCGATGAAGTGGCCAGGCAAGATTGGCATGAATCTCAAGGCAGAGAGATCAAACCATTGGAAAAGTATTGATTATCTTGCGCTGGACTTAGAGCTCACTGGTTTGGATCTCCAAAGAGACGAAATAATTTCGATTGGTTCGGTAGAGATTCAAAACGGAAGAGTTTTAGGGTCCAGCCAGTTCTATCAAGAGATCAAGCCTGGTTTAAACCCATCGGTCGCATCGATGCAGATTCATGGCCTCCGAGCGATGGACTTGGCAGAGGCTAAGACTTTGAAAGAAATCATTCCAGAGGTGCAAACTCGTATGAGCGGAAAGGTGCTTATTGCGCACGCAGCTTGGATTGAACGCGCTTTCCTTCACCCCCACCTCCGTAGCTTTTTTCCATCTCGCGTTCTTGATACCGCCGCGCTAGCGCGTGCTTGCGGCTACGGAGAAAAGATTCCGGGCCGCGAACCATCGTTGGAATTTCTTGCCCGACAGCTAAATCTGCCGGTGTATTCACCTCATCATGCCCTGGGGGACGCCCTGACGACCGCAGTCGTATTCTTAGCTCTAGCAACAGAATTAGAAAAACGGCACAAGGAAAAGCACAACACAACTCTTAGCCTCAATGCCTTGCTCGATATTTCAGATAGGAATCTTGCAAAGTAAAAATAGATTTTACTTGAACTATTTAGAGCTAGCTCCGAGATAAAGTCTTGAAACTTCTGGATCTTCTAATAACCCTGCGCCAGTTCCGACAAGTGCAACGCGACCGGCCTCAAGTACTGCCCCGCGATCAGATACAGCAAGACCAGATCTAGCGTTCTGTTCAACTAAAAGAATGGTGCGGCCGGCTTTGGAGAGAAGAGAAATGCTCTCAAAAACTAATTTGCGAGACTTGGGATCGAGGCCGATAGAGGGCTCGTCAAGCAAAATCAGAGCCGGATCAAGCATCAAAGATCGAGCAACTTCCACCTGCTTCTGTTCGCCACCAGAGAGCGATCCTGCTGCTGCGTTCTTACGCGCAATAATGATGGGGAAGAGCTCCGCGGCTTGTTCGATTCGCTCATTGATGAGTTTCTGGTCCTTAAGAATGAATGCACCCATAAGAATGTTTTCCCATACGGTCATCGCTGGAAAGAGGCTACGATCTTGTGGCACGTGAACAATTCCAAGACCCAGGCGTTGTTTCGACGATAAAGTGCTTATTTCATGCCCCTTAAAGATGACTTCTCCACCTTTGATACCGAGCAAGCCACTGATGGTTTTGAGCACTGTCGATTTACCAGCGCCATTAGGGCCGATGAGGCAGATGATCTGCCCGGGCATGACATCCAGATTGACGCCTTTAAGGACCAAACCAGCTCCGTAACCGGCAGTGACATCTTTGAGTTGAAGTAATGGTTCGTTAATTCGGGTCATCTCAACTTCCTAGGTAAGCATCGAGAACTTGAGCATTAGCTTGAACTTGAGTTGGAGTCCCTTGAGCGATCATCGCACCATGATCCAGCACGATTACTGGGTCGCAAAGGCGCATTACCAATTGCATATCATGTTCAACGATCAGGAAGGTGACACCAGAAGCATGACGTGAACGAATATGTCGCTCCATTGTTTCAATCATGACCGGGTTAACACCAGCAGTTGGTTCGTCTAGGAGAACGAGTTTCGGACTGCTCATAAGGACAGAGGCAAATTCCAACAACTTACGTTGACCATAGGAAAGTTCGGAAGCATAGAAGTCAGCGAGAGCTGAAAGCTTGAATTCCTCCAGCATTTCGCCCGCAATCTTGCGGTCTCCGTTGGTGGTTCGGGCACCAAGGAGACCTTTCCACGAGTAGCCACTTGCAACGATTAAGTTTTCTAAAACCGAGATCTCAGGGAAGATTCGTGCCTGTTGAAAAGTGCGAGAAAGTCCACTGCGATAAAGTTTTGCTGGATCTGGCTCAGCGATATCTTTTCCGCGGAATGAGATTGAGCCAGAATCGGCCTTGAGATAACCAGTGATGATATTGAAGGCGGTGGTCTTGCCTGAACCATTAGGACCTATCAATGCGGTTATTGATCCCTCTTGCACTTCAAAGGAACAATCATTAACGGCCGTAATTCCGCCGAAGCGCTTAGTGAGGTGTTTTACTTCAAGAAGAGAGGTCACTTGTTTGCCTCCACTGCAATTTTCGCTTTTATTCTGATCCGATCAGTAAGAGTAGGCAGAATTCCACGGGGCAGAACCAACATGATTATGAGGAAGATCGCGGCGTAAGCCAAGAGATAGAACTGAGTGGCTCCGAATTCGTAGGCAAAATACTGTTGCGCTGGAACCAAAATAAAGGCGCCCAAAACTGGCCCCCAGAGAGTTGCCCGGCCACCAAGGAATGTCATAAGGACCATTCCGATCGTGATGAGAGGGTCAACCGCAAATTGTGGGTAAATAAAGCCTTCGTAATAACCCCATACGCCACCGACCATCGATGCGATCCCGACGGAGAGGGCAAAGGCGATTAGCTTCACGGCAGTGACTTGAATACCCACCCCGTGAGCCTTGTCTTCGTCGGCACGAACTGCTGCAAGGGAGAGGCCGATCTTAGATCGACGGAAATAAAAGGAGATGGACATAGCTACGAGTAAAAGAATCAGCATCACGTAGTAGAAAGGACGACCAAAGTTTGCAGGATCAAAAGGAGGAACGGCTACCCCTTTTCCTTGCGCCCCGCCAGTAACGGCACGCAGGTTGTAGGCCAGCGTTTGAACCATAAAGAGCAATGTGATGGTCACTATTGCGAAGACATCTTTTCGAGTTTTCATTGCTATAAAACCAATAGGAATACTAATTAACCCTGCGCAAAGTCCAACAAGTGGGAGTATCAAGAATGGGTTGTAACCATTTCCGATACTACTTTCAAAGATTATCCCGATGAAGTAAGCGCCGAAGCCAAAGAATGCGGCATGACCGAGTGATGGGTACCCGGCATATCCACCTATAAGGTTCCACGACGATGCCAAGGTGGAATACATCAAAGTGAAGATGAGTAAGTTGATAACCCATTGTGGTTTCACGCCGAGTGGCAAAAGTGCCAAGATTCCAAAGAAAGTGACCGCTCGAATAATTCCGGCCTTGCTCATAACGCTCCTCTAACTTTGGCACCAAAGAGGCCACGTGGCCGAATTAATAGAACAAGAAGCAAGACAATAAAGAAAGTGAAATCTGACCAGATAGGAGAAGCGAGGGCGGATACTAAAGCTGCACCAACTCCCATCATCAAAGCTGCGATAACCGATCCTCCGATTGCTCCCATGCCGCCAAGTACAACAATGGTGAGAAGGCGACTGATGAGGTCGTAGTGGCTACCGGGATTAAATGGTGTGATCAATCCAAAGACGGCACCGGCCGCAGCTGTTGTAGAAACACCGAGACCAAATCCGAAAGCAGATACTGCTTTGGAATTCACTCCGAGCAATTGTGCTGACATGGGATTCTGAACCGTGGCTCTGACAGAGCGACCAAATTTAGTTTTTTGCAATAACAAATAGAGGATGCCTAGCATGGCTATAGAAAGCAAGAACGCATAGAAGCGAACTTCGTTCACTTGATAGCCCCAGACTGTCCAACTGTGATTTTCGTAGCCCGGCATAATGCTTCGCAAAGTTGTTTTATAGAAAAGGGAGAGCGCACCTTCCAGCCCAAGTGCAACGGCGAAAGTGACCAGCAGCGAAAGTTCGGCCGCATCATCTGGGCGAAGCGGTTTGAGCAAGAACCATTGAGTTGCAACGCCCAATATAAACATTATGGGCGTTGTTATTACGATGAGTAGAAACGGATCTAGTCCCGTCATCTGGAAAAGACTAAAGGTGAGATAGGAAGCCACGATGACAAAGGCCCCTTGGGCCAGATTGATGACTTTCATAATTCCGAAAATCAAGGTCTGGCCACTAGCCATAAGCGCGTACACGCCGCCGGTTAAGGAGCCCAATATCAGTGCCTGAATTACTAGATGCACGTTTCTACTTTCTTACTTCGATTGACTTGTTATCCGACCCAGGCAGGTTTAGGTGCCACAGGTGCATGTTGAGCGATCTTTGCTGGGAATACCGTCTTAAGAGATCCACCGATCCACTGAGTTAAAAGGTAAGCACCTTGTGGCTCGCCGTATGCGTTCCAACTGAGGTTGCCCTCAAGCGTTGGCCACGATCCGGTATGCAGAGTTTTGATAATTGTTTTGTTATCAATCTTCCCGGTCTTCTTTGCAACAAGTTCGAGCAAAGTTCCCGCTGAATATGCTTCAGCAGAAGTGCTGTCAATCAATTCAGCAGTTCCGCCATACATTGAAATGTATGACTTAATGAAAGCTGCAGTTCCCGGAGCTGTTGACTTTGGATACCAGTCGCTACTTGTAAAGACGCCTTCAGTGTTCTTCAGTCCAATTGCTTTAGGGAATTCCAAAGGCGAACTTGCCCCGTTTGAAAGGAAGAGCCACTTTGGATTGAACTTAAGTTGAATCATTGCCTTAGTCATTGCAAATGCATCGGCAGTCTGAGTTCCGCCAACCATGACATCGGGCTTAGCTGCAGCGACACCGGAAATTACTGGAGTCATATCTGCAGTCTCTGATGGATATGTTTGATCGTAAACAGTCTTGATGCCAGCAGCTTCAAAACGTGCCTTGATGTTATCTGCCAATGGTGCGGCAAATGGATCGTCCAGCTTTACATATGCTGCTGTCTTTGGCCGAGAGGCTGCAGGCAAGGAAAGAATGTAATCAGCGAATACATCGCCACCCTTGGTAGTAGCTGCAGGTTGTACGAAGAAGAGGTTCGGGTTCTTCTCGAGGAAAACCTTAGGTCCGCCACCGGCAGGTTCGATAAATGAATAGCCATAACGTTTTGCCACGCGCGAGGCTGGGATCGTTAGCAAACTGGAGAATGGTCCCATGACAATATCGACCTTGGATTGTGTAATGAGATTCGTATAGTTGGTGACTACCTGGTCTGGGCTAGAAGCATCGTTGACAATCTTGATGGCAACCTTGCGTCCAAGAATTCCACCCTTTTTATTCACATCTGACTGCCAGAGAAGGTATCCCTTTTGGGCTGCAGTTCCAGAATCGGCGAAGTCTCCGGTCAGGGAGAGTGAAATACCGATGGTGAGTGGCTTGGCAGCAGCTTGGGCGCTGGTGCCAAGTGAAGCGACGAGCGAAGTCGAAACCAGGGTCGCAGCCACAACGGTCGCAACGATGCCTCGGCGTTTAGATAACTTGCTGGTTCTTAACTCCATTGTTACCCCCATAAGGTTGAAAGCAAGTAAATAGATGCGAATGCTTTCACCGCCTAGGAGCGGCTCTGCAATCGTTTGCAGTAACTTTGCTCTCAAAGGCTGGGGCTGTCAAGGGTGTTTTAATAACGCAAAAGTTATGAAACGAGACCGGTCGATCCCCGAACTATTAACGAAACGGGCAAGGTGACTTTAATAGGAGCGCGCTCTTCAGAATCAAATTGGCTGAGCAGCAATCTGGCTGCTTCAACGCCCATATCGAAGTGTGGAACGTCCACGGTAGTCATCGGCGGCTGAAAGTCCTGAGTGAACGGCATGTTGTTAAAGCCAACAACCGAAATATCTTTAGGAATGTTTAAATTGTGGCTTCGAATCGAGTGGTAGACGCCGAGTGCCAGCAGATCATTCCCAGCAACCACCGCAGTGAACGGGTTGGCTTTGTTCTCAAGAATCTTATCCATTGCGCTCTGACCGGCTTCGATACTATAGAAATTCGTCTTCGCGACTTTGCCGCTGATTCCATGTTTCTTGCTTTGCGCCGTGAATGCTTGGGAGCGGAGGCGACCCGTCGAAGACTCAGCGGGACCAGCGATGTGCAAAACATTCTTATGTCCTAACTTGGCTAAATGTTCAATAACTACGCCTATCCCAGCGCTGTCATCTCCGGTAACAGCAGGGAACGGAGCGCCGGGAGACTCGCGATTAACCATGACTGCGCATAATCCACGTTTGTGGAATTCGGCTAACATCTCATCGCCACCATGGCCGGTAGCAATGATTAATCCGTCAACTTGGCGCTCCATGAGTGAATTAATCAACGTGTTCTCAGTTTCGGAATTTCCATCAGTATTTACGACAAAAGCAGAGTACCCACGTGGAAGCAAATAGCTATCTACCCCACGCACAAGCGGAGGGAAAATGGGATTGGTTAGATCCGGAATTACAACACCTATTGTTAGTGACTTACGAGTACGCAAACCTCGGGCAACGGTATTAGGCGTGTAACCGAGCTCCCTAGCAATTTTGCGAATTCGGCGAACCGTCTCCTTGTTGACCTGGTTCTCGGTTTGTTCGTTTAGCGATCGTGAGACTGTGGCCGGGTTAACCCCTGCCACTTTGGCAACATCAGCCAGAGTCACTCGATCGCGCATTGTTGAACGATAGTGCCCTCAGCTCCTGGTTGACGAGAGTTGGAAAGTACGCGAATATTAGGTTCGTAGTGCAATCGATTGCATTTACCTGGCAGTAAGGAGCGAACTATGTCCACATCTAAATCACTCAAGATTGGTTGGATCGGCACGGGGCGTATGGGTTTTGCGCTGGCTACGCGCTTACTTGATGCTGGATATGACGTAACTGCCTACAACCGCACTCGAGCGAAAGCTGAACCTCTTGCTGCAAAAGGTGCCAAAATCGTTGACCACCCGAAGGATCTTGCCGGCCTTGATGTCGTATTCATTATGGTCTCGGCTCCTAAAGATCTTGAACAAGTGGTCTATGGCGAAAATGGTCTACTCACCGTCGCCGGAACTGTCCCTAAGATTGTGGTCGACTCTTCTACTGTTTCTGAAAGCGTCTCCGCCAAAGTCAGAGAATTTGCAGCAAAGCTTGGAGTCGAATTCCTTGCAGCTCCTGTCAGCGGAAATCCCGCAGTGATCGCAGCCGGCAAATTAACTGTCGCCGTCTCTGGTCCACATGCAACTTTCACAGTCGTGGCCCCAATGCTAGAAACCTTCGGCCACGGTGTTACCTGGGTTGGCGAAGGTGAAGTCGCGCGGCTGGTCAAGATCGCACACAACGTCTATCTCGGAATTGTTATACAAGCTCTTGCCGAAATCACAGTCCTGGCAGAACGTGGCGGAGTAAGTCGTGCGGCTTTTCTCGCCTTTCTCAATGATTCGGTGATGGGTTCAACCTTCTCCCGATACAAAACACCAGCGTTAGTCAATTTAGATTTCAATGCCACCTTTACGATTCCTTTACTCAGTAAAGATTTCGATTTAGGACTGGCTGCAGCGCATGACCTCAAAGTTCCGATGCCTATTGCCAGCGCGACCGCTCAACTGATTTCCTCAGCTGGCGGCGCCGGGTATCTAACAGAAGATTTTGCAGTATTGATAAAGGAGCAAGCTCGTCGATCTGGTTACGAGATCGCCTCCGAAGATGTAAAGGTAGTCAGTGGTCTAGAAGTAGACATCCATGAATAAGAAGGAGCAACTTCAAGCACCAGGACACATGGGTGTCGATTACGAGTCCCGGGTCGATTTCGATCGTCTAAGAAAATATCGAATCGGTCGCGCTAAAGCATCACTGGAATCCAGCGAGTGCGGTGCATTTCTGCTCTTCGATTTCTATAACATTCGCTACACCACCCAGACTTGGATTGGTGGTGCACTCGGCGACAAGATGACTCGCTATGCGCTGCTGACTCGCGGCGGCGAACCGATGTTGTGGGACTTTGGCTCTGCGGTTAGGCATCATCAGATGTACTCACCATGGTTGCTCAAAGAGAACAACCGCCCCGGGATGTTAGGAATGCGCGGAGCCGTGGCCCCATCTGCCGGACTTATGGAATCTGCGGTTAAAGAGATAAAGGCGCTTCTCATAGAAGCGGGTCTGGCCGATCTACCGGTCGGCGTCGACATCATTGAACCGCCATTTCTCTTCGAAATGCAGCGCCAGGGGCTCAAAGTTGTGGATGCCCAGCAGTACATGCTTGATGCTCGCGTCATTAAATCGATAGATGAAATCATGTTACTTAATCAAGCGGCCGCCATGGTTGATGGCGTGTACCAAAACATTGTTGATGTTTTAAAGCCCGGAATCCGTGAAAATGAAATCGTGGCGCTGGCTAATAAACGCCTGTATGAAATGGGATCGGACCAAGTAGAAGCGATTAACGCCATCTCTGGTGATCGCTGCAATCCTCACCCTCACAACTTTACGGATCGAATTATTCGCCCCGGCGATCAAGCTTTCTTCGACATCATTCATTCCTTCAATGGATATAGAACGTGTTACTACCGCACTTTTGCGGTGGGCAGCGCAACGCAGAGCCAACATGATGCTTATACAAAAGCTCGAGATTGGATGGATGCCGCTATCGAGACGGTAAAGCCCGGTATTGGCACTGACGAGATTGCTCGGGTTTGGCCAAAGGCGGAAGAGTTCGGCTTCGCCAATGAACTTGCCGCCTTCGGATTGCAGTTTGGGCACGGTCTAGGTCTTGGGCTGCACGAGCGACCCATTATTTCTCGTCTCAATAGCCTGGATAACCCAGTCGAGATCCGTCCCGGTATGGTCTTCGCGCTGGAGACCTATTGCCCCGCTTCTGATGGAATATCGGCAGCTCGCATCGAAGAAGAAATTGTAGTTACCGAGAATGGAGTGCATATCTTGACGAAGTTCCCTTCAAAGGAACTCTTTGTCGCCAACGAATACTGAATTTACGTCTTCTTGACTTGCGGGTGCACTTAAAGCGCACAAATGTAGAATTAGGCGATGAAGCCATCAAGAATGGAAGCTTTTAGCGACGGTGTTATCGCCATCATTTACTTTTTTGGCTGACACTTTTTCCTTTCTTTACAAGCTGGATTGGCTCTACGCATTTTGCAGTGATCCGGGTTCTTCTTTACGGCGTGGACCTGCTACTTGCAGCGATTGCTTTTTACACACTTCAACAACTGATCATGCGTAGCCAAGGTGAAAACTCCCTACTTCGCCATGCTGTTGGTTCGGACGTCAAAGGCAAACTTTCACTATTTCTCTATTCTTTCCTTTAGTTCTCTTCTTACAATTTCAAAAAGACACCTTGTCAAGAAGTGATGTTGTTATGAGTGCAATCGCGGCAAGGCCGCCAATAATTTTCGCGTATATGGATGCGCTGGGTTGCCCAATACTTCCTTTGTAGCGCCTGATTCAACAATCTTTCCTTGTTCAAGGACGATCGTTTGACTGGCAAGGGTGGCCACCAACGATAGGTCATGAGAAACCATTGCGATAGTTAGTCCCAAGGTTTCCTGTAACTCCGTTAGTAATTCAATGATGAGTACCCGAGTCGTTACATCCAGTGCACTCACCGGCTCGTCAGCAAGAAGGAGAGCAGGTTTAGAAACGATCGCGCGGGCAATTGCAATTCTCTGACGTTGACCACCAGAAAATTCTCGGGGATATCGTTCGAGGTGATCCGGGGATAAGCCAACCGACTCAAGCGCTTCTACGGCGCGCTCTTCCCTCCACAAAAATCGAGCTTTCTTTGAATCGCGCCCATCCGCTCGATCTAAACCAAGCGACCGAAGCGGTTCTGAGACCAAGTGGTCGATTCGTTGTCTGGGATCCAGCGAGGAGTAAGGATCTTGAAATACCACCTGGACGTTTTGCCGGAATTGGCGCTCGAAGTCCTTATTCGGCAGATCAAGTGGAGAGCCGTTAAACCTTATTGATCCAGACGTTGGGGAGAGAATCCCCAGTATGAGTTTGAGAAGGGTGCTCTTGCCTGATCCGGATTCGCCCACAATCCCAAGATTCTTGCCCACGGCTATTTCAAAATTTATGTTTTCTAGCGTGGTTTTTACTCCGTAGGAAAAATCCAAGTTTGATATTTCGATAAGAGGGTTGAAATTCACTTGTGGCCCCCATCTTGAAAAAAGTCTAGAGCGCTATCGAGCACCTTCGCACTATGTACTAATTCCTTCGTATAGAGCTCTTGGGGGTTGAGCAGGATTTCCGAAATTGGTCCGCGCTCGACAACTTTTCCAGACTTCAAAACCAATATGTGGCTGGTTATTTGATTAACGACCGCCAAGTCATGGCTGATAAAGAGAAGTGCCATGTTGCGTTTGGCGACAATGTCATCAAGAAGTTCTATGACCTGAGACTGGATGCTGACGTCGAGCGCAGTTGTCGGTTCATCGGCAATAAGAAGTTGGGGTTGACAGGCCAGGGCCATAGCTATTGCAACCCGTTGACGTTCGCCACCGGAGATTTGGTGAGGGTAAGCGCGGATCACGCGTTCAGGGTTTGCAATTTGAACCTCTTGCAACGCATCCAAAACGGCAGATTGAAGTGGATGACCTCTAAGCCCCTGATGTAACTTCAATGGTTGTCCAATTTGATGCCCAATTCGCATCAAAGGATCAAGTGAAGTCAAAGGCTCTTGAAAGACGATAGTGGCAACCGAGCCGCGAATCTTCGTCAGTGAATCTTCGTGAGCGCCAATAACTTCAAATGGTTCCCTATTTACTGAAGAAATCTGGATACTTCCATCGCTAAAGAGACCTTGTGGCAAAAGCCCAAGTATTGCCAAAGCGGTGAGAGATTTACCGGAGCCAGATTCACCAATAAGCCCCAATCGCGCACCTGGTTCGAGCGAAAAAGTTAAATCATCGATTAGGGCATTGTGATCGGATGAGTACACGGTTAACCCAGTTACAGATAGCAGATTCATTGGTTTCCACCCAAAGTCGGGTCAAATCTTTCGCGCAGTCCGTCAGCGAAGAGATTGACTCCCACTACGAGAATCACCAGAAGGAGACCAGGTGCAATTGCGGCAATCGGCGCCGTGTAAACAGTGTCTTGTGCTTCCTGCAGCAAAGACCCCCAAGAGGCATTAGGCGGCGGAGCGCCTAAACCAAGATAGGAAAGCCCCGCTTCCGCAAGGCCAGCCAGACCAAATTGGAGTGAAAGAGCGACGATCAAAGTGGTCCAAATATTAGGAAGAATGTGAATGATCACAATCCGAAACCAAGAAGTCCCTGATGCCCTCGCTGCCAAAATATAGTCAGCGCCGAGCACTCGCTTGGTCAGCAATCTTGTTAGTCGCGCCAACACGGCTGAAATTCCAAGAGAAATAGCCAATATGGCGGAGGTTAATGATGCCCCGCGAGCCGCAACTATTAACATGGCAAGTAGCAGAGTGGGAAAGGCGATGAGGATATCTAGAAAAGCAGAGAAAGTATCATCACGGGTTCTTCGCGCAAATCCGGCGAGCAAACCTAAGGAAACACCGATGAGGGCTCCGATGATGACTGTCGTAATGCCCACGATCACAACAATTCGTGAACCGACGATCAACCTTGAGAAGTAATCGCGACCCAACTTGTCTGTACCTAATAGGTGGTGCCAAGAAGGTGATTCTAACCGTAAACCTGAAGTGTCATCCAGTTTGTAAGGCAGCCAGATCACACTCATACCTGAAGAGAACAGAAAGGTGCCAAGGATGCTAAGACTAAGTTTTAATCTTGTATTCATCCGGATCGGCTCTCGGTAAATCGATTCAGCCTGGGATCAATAATGCGTTGTAATAAATCGGCAAGAAATCCGATTATAAGAACCCCCAAAGTACTTAGAAAAAGTACACCTTGAATTACGGGATAATCGTGTTCAGCAATTGCCTTAATAAGCAAGCTTCCTAGCCCCGGAAGTGCGAAAACACTTTCAACTACAACGGCACCAACAAAAGTCGTGGCAAGTTCGATGCCGAGGATTGAAATAACCGGCGCGGCCCCATTTCGCAGGCCGTGACGAACGATAGCGTGTGAAAACTTGAATCCAAGCGCACGTGAGGTTCGCAAATAATCGCTGCCAAGTACATCTAGCGTTGCTGACCTTACGTACCTTACTAAAGAGGAAGCCATGACGATTGCGATAGTTGAGACTGGAAGAACCAGCGACCTAACAGCTGCTAGAGGTGAGTGCCAACCGTCTGGTGGGAATCCACCTGCCGGAAACACCATCCAATGCAAAGCAAATGCATAAATAAAGATGATTCCAACCCAAAATACTGGGATTGCAATCCCCAATTGAGAAAGCCCATTAAGTAGTGTCCCGTACCATTTTTGGCGCCGATAGGCAGAAATAAACCCAACAGGAAGTGCTATCAAAATGGCCAAGAAGAAGGATATACAGGTAAGTGGGACCGTGACACGAAGCCGGGAGAAGACTTCCCCGCTTACGGATACGCCACTTATGAGGGATGTTCCGAAATTGAAATGAATCAATTGATTGAACCAATGGAAGAACTGCTGAGTGAGCGGAAGGTCACTTCCAACTGCATGCCTTGCAGCCTTTATCTGATCTGGAGTTGCGCCAACAGAGAGGAGTGAATTTGAAGGATCTCCGGGGATCAGGCGCAGAAGTACAAAAAGTGTCACTGTTGCTAAAAAGAGGGAAGAGACAAGGATTAACAAACGACGACGTAGATATCTGACGAGTGGGGAATTTAAAGTTCTCATCAGATATCTAGTCTATTCAGTCGTTGTGGCTTTTAGTAATTGTGACGTTATGCCTTCACAATGTTGTAGGCATAGAACTGTGAGTTCAAGCCATTCAATGGATAGCCAGAGAGATTCGAAGCGGCTACTACGATTTGTGGGTATAGATAGATCCAATCGGACGCAGCTTCTTGAACAACAAGGCGGTTAGCCTTCTTGAGTAGAGCTGTCTGGGCGGAAAGAGTCAAGGCGGTCTCGGACTGGTTGATCAACGCGGTGACGGTTGGGTTGTTGTAACCCCAATAGAAATCCGGGTTCCCGTACCACACGAGATCACGGTCATTGACATGCTCTTGAAGAGTGGCAGTAAAATCGTGTGCTTTGTAAACATTGTTGTACCACTGGTCATCGGTCACGCTGTTGATTTGCACCGTGATGCCCACTTTGGCTAATTCAGATTTAATGAATGCCGCCGCTGCTGGATGTGGATCATATGTGGGGGTATCTAAGCGGAAGGTAAATCCCTTTGGATATCCGGCAGCCGCAAGTTCACGCTTGGCTAGACCAACATTGTAAGGATTTACTTTAGTAAGGTCTGTAAACCAAGGATCCTTTGGAGGCACCATTGATCCGGTAAGTGTTCCATAGTCTCCCCAAACTGACTGCAGGAACTTCTTGTTGTTGATTGCAGAGGTCACTGCCTTTCGGACCAAGACCTTATTGAATGGCGCGACGCGATCATTGAAAGCCAAGAGCAACTTAGTGGTCGACTTTCCATTGGTGATCTTGTACTTAGCGCTTGCGAATTGCTTGAGAGCATCTGGGCTTTGAATGGTTGTGACAATGTCAACCGCACCTGTCAAAAGTGCATTGTTGAGCGCAGTTGCGCTGGTGAAGTAGTGGTAGACAACACTCTTGTTCTTCGCTGGTGTTCCCCAGTAAGAATCGTTGCGAGTCAATGTAAGGCTAGAACCACGAGTCCATGAGGTGAACTTGTATGGTCCCGAACCATCTGCGGTAGCTAAAAAGTCCTTCGCGGCGCTGTTGACCACCCAGATGTAGCTGAGGTTGTAAATGGTTGAAATAGAGCGACTATTGAGTTTGACGACGACAGTCGAATCATCTGGTGCAGTCACGCTGGCGATGGCACCGAGGCTGCTCTTGCGTGCTGATTTGGATGTAGGGCTGAGAACTTTCTCAATACTGAACTTAACGTCAGCTGCAGTCAGTGATTTGCCAGAGGAAAACTTCACGCCTTTGTGCAAAGCGATTGTGTAGGTCAATCCATCCTTGCTCACGGTATATCCCGTGGCAAGCAAGTTCGAGACGCTGCCATCATCGTTTAGTTTAAAAAGGCTTTCGTAGACATTGCCATTAAGGGCTTCAGTAACGCCCTGGCCACCTCCGCCTGTGTTGTCAAGGTTTTGAGGTTCGTAGAGTGAACCGACGTTGATTGTTGCATCACTAGAGGCAGCATGTGCTCCGGTAGCGGTAAAGGTCAACGCTAGAGCAGCAGCAACCAAGCCGCCGATCACGCTGATCGTCATTCTAGAAGTGAACTTTTTCATTCTCTATTCCTTTTCTTGGTGGGGTTAGTGTGATGTGTAGTTGTTTTTGAAAAGTGGGTGCTTCTCGCCTGCGGTTATCGCAGTGCGGATTCGATTTTGTTGTGGAGGCAGTGGACAGTTGTAATGAATAGAAAATCCGCACGGCGGGACAAAAGCCTTATTGAAATCGAGGATTACTCGATTGGTATCTGTTCCACGTTCTACAAAGAGAAACCGACCCGAACCGTATGTCTCTTTACCGTTTGTGTGATCTCCGAAAACGAGTAGAAGTGGACCATCGTCATCAAATGCGTGGAGAAGGTAGTTCTCGCCAGCAATTTCAACAGCGATATCTCCAGGAACTGCTAAATCACGAGTACCGCCGTTATCGCGGATGTACTCAAATGGGATTGGCTTAGCTTCGCCATGAGCGGTGTAAGTACCAACGATCACCCAGCTTGGCTCGTAGGGAAAAGCATCAATTTCTTCAAAAGCTTGAATTGCCTCCGAATTGGAATCCCAAAGCCGAACTCCAGTGGCCAATATTTTGCCCGAGAAGTCTTTTCGCTCAATCTCCGTAGCCTTCACTGTGCTTGGTTGACCTAGCAAGAGATTTTCGGGTGACGTTGAAATATCGTCTGAGTGCCAAATCGTCTGGACCAAGGCCAAGTTTCCTTGCTCAGATGTGACCGCCGTCTGCCTGCGGATGCGCCAGTTCTGCCAATCCACTAATCGTTCGTCCAATGATGTAGACACCGATATCTCCTTTTATGTTAAAAATGTGAATAGAAAGTATGTGAATGGTCCAAATATGGAATGAATGTGTCTAAGGATTAGCGACCCTTGTAAAAGGGAGTCTGACTTAGTTCAGACTGATTGGCGCCATATTGGCGCACAGCATGCTGCACATTCGTTGAAAATCAACGTAGCGTCGTGTGACATGCTGATCAAACATAAGCAGACATTAACAGAGAAAAAAAGGTTTCTAGGACACACAAATTTGCAGATGCATATCGATTGCATCGTTGTATTCTTTTTTACATGAAGCCATCAAGAATGGAAGCTTTTAGCGACGGTGTTATCGCGATCATTATCACCATCATGGTGTTGGGTTTACAGCCACCTCATGGAAATAACATCCATGCACTTCGGCCCTTAATTCCAACATTTCTCACTTATGTTTTGAGTTTTGTGTATTTAGGAATTTATTGGAATAACCATCATCATCTTATTCGCGCGACGAACAAAGTAACGGGCGTAATACTGTGGGCTAATTTACATTTACTTTTTTGGCTGACACTTTTCCCTTTCTTTACAAGCTGGATTGGCTCTACGCATTTTGCAGTGATCCCAGTTCTTCTTTACGGCGTAGATCTACTTCTTGCAGCGATTGCTTTTTACACACTTCAACAAGTGATCATGCGTAGCCAAGGTGAAAACTCCCTACTTCGCCATGCAGTTGGTTCGGACGTCAAAGGCAAACTTTCACTATTTCTTTATTCTGCTGGAATCTTGGTCACGAATCTTTCGGTCTACTTCGCCATGGCTTTGTATATTCTGGTCGCCATAATGTGGTTTATCCCAGACAGGCGTATTGAAACTCATATGGATTCCGACCACGCTCACGATGATTGAAAAGTCCTCACTCTCAGTTAATTCGCAGTCCACAAAAGGCGCTTTTTGCTTTATTGCGAGCATAATCAAGGGATAAGCACTAGTAGATCCGCAAGGATCAGAGCGAATTGAGGGATTCAGATGATGTGGGGAAATGATGAACAATTCCATCAAGCTAACCATGGTTGGTTGATGGCAGGTATGGGTATCTTTTGGATAGTGGTGATTGGCGTAGTTATCTGGTTGGTTGTTCGACTTTCAGATCGCCGGCCAGAGCATCACTCGGAGCACCACGGTGGGCATAACATGCAGCGTCCAGAGGCGCCGCTAGGTGAGAATTCTCCGCGTGCGATCTTGGATAAGCGCCTTGTTAATGGCGAAATTGACGCGGAAAAATATGCAGAAATAAAGAAATTACTCGAGCTTTAAAAAGCGCTGCTTTCAGTCACAGAGTAAATGTTTGACTTCTTAAACTGAACAAGGATCGACCCATCGTTTTGCACGTGGTAACCGCTAAGGGTTCCTGCGTGCAAACCGCTGGCGGGCATAGGGCTGACATTTAACCAATGAATATTTCGGGAACTTTTTCCGGTTTTTGCCGAGAGATTTTGGTGGGATATCTCTAGAAATCGAATGTTATTGAGATCAACGGGTGAGAGATTCCAAAGATCGATTCCAGAGAGCTTAAGGCTCACTAATGTCATGTGCGATCCAGGAAGAGTGGCTCGAGAAAGTACCTGAATCTTCACAGCACGATCAGAAGTTCCTGACGGAAAAGCCATGCGCACTCGGGTCTGTTCGAAAGAAGATAAGTGAGTGACGGCCTGCAGCGTAGGCATCCCGCCAACATCGGACATACCCACAAAGGAGAGCGGTGAAAGTGTGCCGCCATTAATTTGGATAGGCGGCGGTGGATTCTCGTTGGCGCTAGCCAGGTTTGTTGAAAAAACTCCAGTAAGGAGTGCGAGTAGTACAGAGGGGAGTAAAAACCGAATCTGAGATCTCTTCATACTTTTTCGCTTCAGCGCGGGCATCCTTTGGGTTAACTTCAATCTTTTGAAGTTCTGCACCTCAAATTTTACTCCTCGTGAAGTGGTTGAGTGGGCCAGTCCAGATTTAGTAGGCCTAGCCCTAACTCAATTTTTCAACACTTTAAACTCACGAAAACATCACAAATTATCTGCTTGAATTAATCCTTCTTCTTTGCGGCAGCTTTCTCTTGCTTCTGTGTTCGTTTTTCTTTCAACGAAAGTTTTGGCTCTTTCTTGGCATTGGCATTGCCTTTTTGTTCTTTGTTAGCCATGAGATCTCCAATCCTTGATTAAGTTTCGTGGTGCCTACTCTAGCCTGAATGCGTTTTTCAGGCCGTTCGGGTTATGGATAAAGACCCCGGAGGCGATGGGCCTCCGCGACTCTTCCCACACCGATCATGTGGCTGGCTTCGCGCCAGGTGACCCGACTTTCGTTGGAGGTTGTCTCAACTTCCTTAAAAGCCTTCATCATGATGGCATTGAGATTTTCACGGACTTCACCTGCGTTCCAGAAGTAGTTTTGCTTATCTTGAACCCATTCAAAGTAGGAAACGATGACGCCGCCGGAGTTTGCCAAGATGTCGGGGACGACCAAGATGCCTTTATCGTTCAATATGGCATCTCCTTCCGGAGTTGTGGGTGCATTTGCTCCTTCAACCACAATTTTTGCCTTGATGCCTACGGCAGTTTTCTCAGTAATTGAGTCGGCAAGTGCGGCTGGGATCAATACATCGACATCAAGGTGAAGCAGTTCTTCATTGGTAAGACGATCAGTGCCCGGGGCATTGATATTTCCTTCAGCGAGAAAATGCGACCACAAGTCATGAATAGATGAAAAGCCAGTCACTCCACCGCGAACGTCGCTAACAGCAACTACTCGTAAGCCCATATTTTCCAGGGCGACAGCAGCCCAGTAACCCACCTTGCCAAATCCTTGAATTGCCACAGTGGCTCCGATGGGATTGATATCGCGCGCAATCAGCGCCTCTCGTGTAGAGATTGCAACACCGTCTCCGGTTGCCGAAGTTCGACCAAGTGATCCTCCGAGCACTATCGGTTTTCCGGTCACCACACCAGGAACGGAAAATCCAGCGTTAACAGAGTATGTGTCCATCATCCAGGCCATGTTCTTTTCGTCTGTCCCGACGTCAGGAGCCGGAATATCTCGCTCGGGTCCAATGATGGGCAGAATCTCTGACGTATATCTCCGGGTCAATCGTTCGTTCTCGGTGAGTGAAAGCGTGCTGGGATCAACAGCTATCCCACCTTTTGCTCCGCCGTACGGAAGATTGGTAAGCGCGCACTTCCACGTCATCAACATCGCCAACGCAATGGTTTCATCCATATCTATGTCAGGATGGAAGCGCACACCGCCTTTAGACGGGCCACGAGTTGTTGAATATTGAACGCGAAAACCTTTATACATTTCCACGTGATCGTTATCGCGCCGGAGGGGTACTGCTACTTCAAGTACTCGCCGGGGGGTTGAGAGTGTTTGCCACTCGTTTTCTGAAAGTTGTAATTGTTCGACTGCTCTACGCAATTGCGAGAGCGCAGTATCTAAAGCTGACTCCGTTGTCATGGTTTAAAACTACACTATAAAGTTATTACGACCTTAAGGTTGTATCCGAGCGGGCACTTAGCATTTATCGCCGTAACTTTCACAGATTTAAGCGCGTTCACACAGGAGATTGTCTTTGGCTTAACAACGACTTTGCTGGGGACTTTCTTAACTGCGCTCGTTGGTGCTGAGATCTTCGGGTCGATTGTTGCAACGATCGTTGTGCTGACCTTCTTAATTGTAGGTGAAACCTTGGTTGTCGTGGCCGTCGTAGGTGCCTGCTTCGTATCTGCGACCTTCAAACCAGCAATGGCTGATGTTGTGGCTTTCATAAATGCTGCGACATCGTTGGCAAATATCGCTACTTCTAAGACGTCATCAACGCTATCGTCAATAACCGGATCCTTAGGCGTTGTCGCAAGTACTTGCATAAGCAGGTTCTTTTGTAGCGGATACTTTGCTATTGCTGCATTTGTTTGTTCGATTGCCTGCGCCAAGAGATTTCTAGAGCTTATTAAGAGCATAAAGGCCGCGGCATTGAGTTGATTCTCGTCGGTCCTCACGACTGTTGGTTTTGTAAGTGAGAGTTTGATTTGATCCGTGGTTGAAGTTTGCGGAGCTGTATTCCAAATCGCAGCCGTTGAGGAACAAGCGACAATCGTTCCGCAGAAAAGTGGCGCGCCGTTGAGTATTCCCATTCCTTCCGAATTTGCATACTTGGCGGTTGCTAATCCAACAACTCGACCAGAACGATCAAAAGCAGGACCACCAGAATTACCGGGGTTAATCGAGGCCGACGTGGTCGCTTTTGACAGAGCTGGATTAACGCTGGAGATAATTCCTTCGGTTAAGACTCCGGGGAACCCAAGCGGACTTCCCAATATTCCAACCCACCAACCACTTTCTGGCTGGTTTCCCATCCAGGTGAGTGCCGGAATTTCTGCGGTCGTGGCAATCGAGGCGACATCTTTCAATTCATCCCATGCCCAGACGTAACCTGTCACTATTGATTGATTAATAAGGGTTATCTGAACTGCTTGGTTTTGTAAGCAATCTTTAACGACGTGATAGTTCGTGATCAAGTAGGACTTGTAGTTGAAAGATTTCAACTGTGCATTGAGATCTACCTGGGCTGACCAACCTGAACCCACTTCATTGGAGCATTGGACGGTGACGACAGATTCCGTCTCTATCCGGGCCAGCGCCACTAAATCTTCAGGTAGATCGGCGGGGTTAGAAACTGCAGTATTTGATTGTGTCGCGGCTGTGGGCAGGGCATTTGAAGCGGCCTTTGCCGTGGTGGTTATCAGGGGCAAGAACGATAAAACTAGGGAGGCAGCGACTGCTCCTAGCGTGATTTCTCTCGTTCTCATACCTAAATTGTGAACTTGTCGTGATGATTTGTTAATAAAAAGCAAGTATCTTTTTGGGAACACGGCGAAATTTCACGCTCAATCGTGAGGTGCTATCTCTTAAATCACAATTCTGTCTCACTATTTCGTGAGGAAACTAGCAAAATCCCCTAGCGCACTACGCTTTTCGAGTGCTCGCCAACAACTTAACTGACAATTCCAAGGCTCGGTGGGCGCTTAATTCGACTTTCTTCTTTATGGGGATGTCGGTGGCTGCTACCGGTGCTCGATTGGCCGAGATTAAGTCCAATGTTGGAGCCACTAATACTGCATTCGGAGTCAGCATTATGGTGGGAAATCTGGGATCTCTCCTGGGAACTTTCATAGGCGGTCGAATCGCACATCGAATTGGAACACGTCGACTCGTCCAAACAATTATTTTCGGAGTTGCAATTTCGCAAGGACTTTACGGTTTCCTCAATGCGTTGTGGCAAGTTCCATTAGTAGCTTTCTTTGCAGGTACTTGTTACGCGTTGGGAAATGTTGGTGTTAACTCGCAAGCGTCAATGATTGAAAGCAGGTTCGGTAAATCACTACTTCCGTCCTTTCATGGATCCTGGAGCCTTGGAGCACTCTTCGGTTCACTAAGCGCAGGTGCAATAGCCCGAGTGCTTACCCCAGAGAAACACCTTGTTATTAATTCAGTTATCGCACTGGTTGGTGTGACTTTAGTTTCTCGTCGATTGTTGCCAATCTTGGCAGATCGTCAAGATATTGCGGCCAATCAGGGAATCAAACACAAGCAACCAATTCCTCGAGAAATCAAGAAGTTTCTCTACATCGTTTCATTGGGATCACTTTTGGCTTTGATGGCCGAAGCATCCGTCGGGGACTGGAGTTCTATCCTTCTTAAAGAAGATTTGCATTTGGCAATTGGAATCAACACTCTGGGATATAGCTCCTTTCTATTAGCGCAAATTATTGGCAGATTTTCGGCCGGAAAACTCATCGACAAATTCGGTATTCCAAAAGTACTGCGTGTCGGTGGAATTGTGGGCGGGGTTGGATATGCCGCCGGGCTACTTCTTTCACTTTCCGTTGTTCATCACAGCAAGTATCTTGCATTGGTAATTATGTGTCTGGCCTATGTAATTCTTGGATTCGGTGTCGCGCCAATGCCGCCCGCCTACGTAACTGTTTCTAGCTCGATCCCAGGCCTGCCAACATCCCGGGCTCTGGCTCGGATGGGAATTTTCAGTTCACTGGGATTTTTCCTCGGACGAGGAATTGTCTCCTTGCTCGCGGGAGTAGTTTCGCTACCTATTGCGCTACTTTTCCCAGCTCTTGCTTTAGTTGGCAGTGGATTACTTGCGAATAGGCTGAGAGAAGGCATAAATAGCCCACTTTCGTGAATCGGGCATGCGAGACTACGCAACTCCCGACGAAAGGTATTCTCCTTGAACAAGAAGATTGCAATCACAGCCCTAGTAATTTCACTTGCCGGAACTTCCTCAGCTTTTGCGGCATCAACTGCCAAGCCAATTGCCAAGCCAACAGTAAAAACTTCTGCAGGCAAGGAAGGCACTGCCTCCCATGAAATGTCTGAAACTTCAACCAAGCAAAAGAGCGAAGCTAAATCAACCGCCAAGGTGAAGAAGGTTTCTGCCAAGAAGAGCGTTAAGAAAGCAAAGTAAAACCATTTTATTGCGATTCACAATTAAGGATTAACCACGGTTATTCCTTAATTGTGAATCGTGAACCAAAAGAAAAGAAAATAGCAAGAACCGCTGGAATCAACATCGCCCACCGTAAAGTTATCTGATCAGCAACAATTCCCATCATGGGTGGGCCAAAGACAAATCCAAAGTAAGTAATACCGGAAACCATCGCAACTGCTTCGGCCGGAGAAATTACACCCGGGAATTTCTTAATTGCCAATTCACCAGCAGCGCTGAACATAAGCGGGATGACAACAGAGACGCCAATCCCTAGCAGCAGCCAACCGAGAATTTCACCCCAGATATTTCCGATGAGAATTCCAATAGCCAATCCAATCCCACCAAAGATTCCACTTACGGAAAGAATCTTCATTACGCCAAAGCGGTGGGCCAAGTAATCACCAGAGAATCGACCAAGAACCATGGCGGTGGCAAAGAGAACATAAGGGATCGTTGCCAAGAAGGGTGAAACATGAAAAGTGTCGCGGGCTAAAACACCACCCCAGTCACCAGCTGAACCTTCACCGATGGCGGCGAACATTCCCAGCAGTCCAAGAATCCAGAAAGTACGCGGACGTCGGGATTTCTTTCCAGAGGTCCAAACATGTTGATCAACCTCGGCCGGCAAGAAGAGCGGGCGAAGAAGAAGTCCTAAAACGAAAATGATCGCGGAGACGGCAAGTAAATGAAAAATAGGTTTTACGTGTAATTGCGCCATGGTGCCGCCAATGCCACCACCAATTAATGAGCCGAGTGACCACATTCCGTGAAAGACGCTCATCATCCGGCGTTTCGCTTTCTGCTCCAAAGTTACGGCGTGGGCATTCATGGAAACATCTTGCGATGCCAGAGTGAAGCCAAAGATAAAGAAGGAGAACCACAGGAAAGGCAGATTTATCAGTAGCCCCATAAATGGCAGAGCGATTGCTAGAGAGAGCGTCGATGCAAGAACTACCGGCGAGCTACCTCTTTTGGCGGCTTGTCGACCCGCTGGTCCAAGGGCGGTGAGGACGCCAATAGAGCTGAAAAAGAGCGAATTACCTAGCACCGAGTTGGAAAGATGCAGGGTTGACTTGAAATCTGGAATTCGTGAGATAAATGAGCCGACGGCAATGCCATTCAGGATAAAGGTGATGGTTACCGCAATTCTGGCTCTGCTGAATTCACTTCTAGCGGCCAGAAACATTCGCCAATAGTATCTTTAGCCCCCTATGGCTAAAGCAAATCTCGAACTCAACGGAACAAATTTTATCTCGGAGCTAGAACGTGGTGGCACGGCACGTTCACTTTTCTGGCCGTGGGCAGCGGGCAACGTTTCATTTCTCGCCCTCTCCTACGGTGCATTCTTTTTAGGTTTTGGTATTTCTTTTTGGCAGGCGAC
>CANBRH010000059.1 GCA_947371865.1 Actinomycetota bacterium | reverse complement strand
TCGGGGTCGTAGATGAGAACGAAGTCGTTCTCGGTCCCGTGGCCGTAGGTGGCGATCATGCTTTGAGAATAGCCTGTAGAACGGAGGCCAGGAGGTCTTGGGTGGTGGCTGGTGCTAGCCACGTGATGCGTTCATCACGGGAAAACCAGGTTTCTTGACGGCGGGCGTATTGGCGGGTGGCGCGCTTGGTGTCTTCTTTGGCCTCGGCTTCGGTCATCAGGCCGTGTTGCATTCGAATGATCTGGGCATAGCCCAAGGCGGCTTGGGCGGTCTTGCCTTCTAGGAGCCCGTGGTTAATTAACTCTTCAGTCTCGCCGACTAGGCCTCGATCCCACATGCGTTCAACGCGTAGGTCGATGCGTTCATCTAGTTTTGTTCGATCAAGGGCCAGACCAAATTGTTGGGCTTGTGGGTACTTGGTGGAATCCACGCGCGGCAGGTTGGCGGTGAAGGGCTTGCCAGTAATTTCGATAACTTCTAAAGCGCGCACAACGCGGCGCACATTCTCTTTTGGAATGGCCAGCGCTGCGGCGACGTCCAAGGTGGCTAGGCGCTTGTGCAGAGCGGCGGCGCCGATTTCTTCGGCCTCTTTCGAAAGGCGATCGCGAATATCAGGATCGGTGTCAGGAAAGTTGAGGTCATCAAGAATTGCTTTGATGTAGAAACCAGTGCCACCGACAACAATGGTGTTGATCTCTTGTTCCAGCAATTGATCGATGATGTTGCGGGCATGTTCTTGATACCACGCCACGGTGACATCGGTCTTTACATCGACCATATCTAGCATGTGGTGCGGAATGCCGTGGCGCTCTTGTAATGAAAGTTTGGCGGTGCCAATATCCATGCCGTTATAGAGTTGCATCGAATCGGCATTGACGACCTGGCCGTTTAATTCTTTCGCAAGTTCAACTGCAAGATCACTCTTGCCGGTGGCGGTGGCTCCCCCGATAACAATCAAATGCGCCAAGTTATTTAGCCATGTTTTCTTTTAACTTAGCCAAAGTTGGCATGCCAACCATGATGGGCTGAGGTCCCATCTCCTTGCTGCGCGCTTCTTGGGCATCGCCGCCGCGGGTCTTGCGAATGTAGGTGGGCAAGCCTTCGGCGAGAACGAAGTTGGGCGAAGCTTGCGTAATTAATGAAGTGACGGCATCGCCGGGGCGTGGTGCATTCTCGGGATCGATGGCAAAGTGCGTCAGGCGGAAATCTTTAGTGCGGCCAGACATTCGGGCACGCTGGGCATCGTGGCGTCCTTCGTGATCGATAACCAAGATCTCTTGTTCGGTGCCGACCACTTGTTGGTTTACTTCATGAGACATCTGTTGTTGCAAAATGTGGAGAGCGTCGTAGCGCTCTTTCATGACATCGTCTGGAATCTGACCCGGCATAGTGGCGGCAGGCGTGCCTGGGCGCTTGGAATATTGGAAGGTGTAGGCGGCTAAGAACTTGGCTTCCTTGACGACATCCATGGTCTCTTGGAAATCTGCATCAGTCTCGCCGGGAAAGCCAACGATGATGTCGGTGGTGATAGTGGAATCTGGCATAGCGGCGCGGACTTTTTCGATAATGCCCATGTAGCGATCGCGGCGATAGGAACGGCGCATGGCCTGCAACACGGTGTCAGACCCAGATTGCAGCGGCATATGAAGGTGCGGCATCACATTGGGGGTTTCGGCCATGGCGGCGATGACATCGTCGGTGAAATCGCGCGGGTGCGGGGACATAAAGCGCACGCGCTCTAGCCCTTCTACGGTGCCACATTCGCGAAGCAATTTGGCAAAGGCTTCACGGTCCCCGAAATCAACGCCGTAGGCATTGACGTTCTGACCCAGCAAAGTAATTTCAATAACACCTTGAGCGACCAACGCACGGACTTCGGTCATGATGTCGGCGGCCGGGCGATCCTTTTCGATACCGCGCAATGACGGCACGATGCAGAAGGTGCAGGTGTTGTTGCAACCGACAGATACAGAGACCCAAGCGCTGAAGGCGGAATGGCGCCGAGCGGGCAGTGTGGATGGGAAATGTTCGAGGCTCTCTTTGATTTCAACTTGGGATTGTTCTTCAATGCGAGCGCGCTCTAATAAAGCTGGCAGCGACCCAATGTTGTGGGTACCAAAGACCACGTCCACGTAAGGGGCGCGCTTAATGATGGACTCTTGATCCTTTTGGGCCATACAGCCACCGACGGCGATTTGAAAATTGGGGTCGGCTTTCTTGCGTGGGGCCAGAAAAGAGAGATTGCCGTACAACTTGTTGTCGGCATTTTCACGAACGGCGCAGGTATTGAAAACGACCAAGTCGGGGTCGGAACCTTCCAGGGCGTGGACGTAGCCCGCTTGAAGAAGGAGGCCGGCGATGCGTTCAGTGTCGTGCACATTCATTTGGCAGCCATATGTCTCGACCGTGAAGGTACGAGGTTTTTCAAGGGTTTCGACTGCTTTGGACACGGGCTTAATCGTAGTGGCGGCTAATTTTCTCGCCCAATTAAGCGTATTTACTTAGGAAATTGAGGTGACGGGGGCTCGATCTTGGGTGCTACTCACCGTAACGGTGATCGTGATAGTCACGTTGGTTTTGCTGGGGGTCACTGACATTGGCTGATATGACGATGTGCCCAGGGCGGCAGTTACAGCGCCAGCGGTTACGGATGTGGGCGTCGAGTTATCAGAACACCGGGTGGATGACGAGAAAGTCGTGCCAATCGGGCACTTCTTATAGGTCAAAGTTCCGCTGGTGGTTGTTCCAGAAAAGGTGAAGCCGGTCAACGCATCGGTGCCAAAGCTCTTCACGTAAAAGTATTGAGCGGCGGTTGAGTTGCCGGGTTGAATCTGCAGTGCTTGTTTTGGGTTTGAAGCAGTTGTGGCTGAGACTGGAGCGGCCAAATAGCTGGCGGTGGTAATACCTTGTGTTTGAGAATTCCCAGCAAAAGCCAACGCGGCAGCACTCGCCAGGTCGTTGACCTGGGGCGCTATAAATAACGCCCCAAGTACTAACCCGACGAGTGCCGTCCGTGTCTTATTCACAGGTTGTTAATTATCCCTGAGTGGTTGATGCAGTGCGTTGTGCTTCGGTGAAGGTCCAGGTTAGTGAAGAGGAGACGCCTTGGACGGTGCCTACTGGCAAAGTTCCGTTAGCGGTTACTTCAGAACCTGTTGGAAGATCAGCAACGATCTTGAGGTGTGCAACATTGCTGGCACTACCAACAAGGTCAGCGGCGTTCAAAGTCAATGACTTCTCAGTCAAGAGAGCATTGGCAGAACCCTTTGCAAGTGCAACAGTCTCGGTACCTGAACATGCGCCGGTTGTGGCGGTGTAGGCAACGGAACATTCCTTGACAGTGATTTGAAGACCGTTGGTGGCATCGGTGGTCAATGTCGTGGTGTTGGCATCTGCAACCTTGAAGGTCATGCTAGAAGCGTTCAACGTTCCTGCTTGTGTTACATCGATGAAACGGTTGACCTGATCTCCAGGGGCCATTCCAGCGATTGCGGTAGTGAACCCGCCGGTGAGGCCAGTTTGGCCTGAGGCTGCTTGAGTCAGCTTCAATGTTCCGGTTGATACTGATTGACCGGAAGTATTGAAAGCGGTCGCAGAGAGTGACGCGAATACTGATGATGAGATCAGTGTGACGCCACCGGTGACGGCAGTTGCGAAAATGGCAACCTTTACAACTTTAGAGCTGAGCTTAGTAGCGAGCACTGGTGAGATTCCGAACTTCATATATTTGTATCTTCCTGTTAGGTGTTCGTGTATTGGACGGACGTCTAATTACTTTTTAGATTTTTTCTTTTTCTTAGCGTTCTTTTTATCCTTCTTAGATTCGCTCTGGTTTTTCGCATTGCTTTGCTGGCCTGTCTTAGCCTTTTTCTTAGCTTTCTTTGCAGACTTTTTCTCGGCCTGCACAACTTCGAAATTAGCCACCTCGGCTGAGGCAGGGATTTGGTGCGTGATCGTTGATTCCAGTTGGAAAGGTTCATCCATCTGAAGTTCATCGATCTTCCGTGCTTCGGCCTTGAGCGATCGGCGAGCAAGGAAACGTAGGAGTCCAAAGGCCAGACCCACGATCAGGAGAAATCCCCCGATGAGGTTGCCTTTGTGGTTAGAGAAATAAACGATGGGCCGGCCCAGCCATGGAGCGCGAGTGATTGCTTTAGGAATCATGGCGCGAGGGTTGACCTTGGCAATGCCAGCATCGGCAACCGGGTTGGCATCTCCCTTAGTCACGATGTCCATTTCTGACCCATTGAGCTTGATCGAGACAATTCGGTGAGAAAAGAGGTCATAACTGACGCCATTACGCAAAATGACAATATCTCCAACTTTGAGCTGTTTTGCCGGAACTTCCTTGGTGATGAGGAGGTCACCTGCGCTCATGCCCGGCTTCATGGAGTTGGACAGGACGGGCGAAAAGGCAATTCCCAGAACAGCGTGGAGAACTACCGGCAGAAAGAGTGCCAAAAAGGTCACAACACCGAAAAGAATGTTGTTGGACTCCTTCTTGGAGACCTTAGGTTCAATCATGTGGAGCGCCTGGATCGTCATAAGTAGTAAGTTACCTGTTGTTTCTCACGCGAACCTCTTCTTCATATACTTAACGTCTAGCAATAGGGTTAAAACTCATGAAAAAGCCACTTTTCTCACGTTTTTAA
>CANBRH010000058.1 GCA_947371865.1 Actinomycetota bacterium | reverse complement strand
ATGGTCTTGCCATCAGAAATTCCGAAGAGAGAAACTTCTGGGCCATCAAGAAATTCTTCAATAACAACTTGTTGGCTCTGCAAGGCATGCTCGATCGCGAAATTACGGTCATCGGTAACGACAACGCCTTTGCCGGCAGCCAAGCCATCATGCTTGACGACATAAGGTGCACCAAAAGCATCCAACGCTTTTTCAATTTCTTCCCGAGTTGTGCACGTAAAACTCTTGGCCGTGGGAACGCCGGCATCGCTCATCACCTTCTTGGCGAAATCTTTTGATCCTTCAAGTTGCGCAGCTGCTTTAGTGGGACCGAAAACCGGAATGCCTGCGTGGCGCAAAACATCGGCAAGACCGTTAACAAGGGGTTTCTCGGGTCCGACAACTACAAGATCAATCTGTAACTCTTTCGCCAGGTTGAGTACGGCGATGTTGTCATCAATGTCGATGCCATGACAGATAGCAATCGTTTCGATCCCTGGATTACCAGGGGCCACATGAAGTTCGGAGAGTGCTGGGTCCCGTTTCAGCGCGACTGCAAGCGCGTGCTCGCGGCCGCCGGAACCAATCAGCAGAACTCTCAAATGAGATCCCGGACTGAAATCGTTTGGGTGCGGCCAGGACCAACGCCAATAGCGCTCATAGGAGCCCCGGAAATATCTTCCAAGAACTTTATGTACGCGCGAGCATTCGCAGGTAGATCTTCCAATGTCTTGGCTCCGGAAATATCTTCACTCCAACCAGGCAAGTATTCGTAAATGGGCTTGGCGTGATGGAAATCTGATTGTGAGGCAGGGAGTTCCTCGACTCGAACGCCATCTACTTCATAGGCAACGCAGACCGGAATCTTCTCCCAGCCGGTGAGAACGTCCAGCTTAGTAAGGAAGAAATCAGTCAGACCATTAACTCGAACGGCGTAGCGAGCGATTGGTGCGTCATACCAACCACATCGACGATTACGTCCTGTGGTCACACCGACCTCACCGCCAATGGTGCGAAGTTTTTCGCCATCTTCATCGAGAAGTTCAGTAGGAAACGGACCAGAACCAACCCGAGTTGTGTAGGCCTTTACGATTCCAATGACGCGAGTGATTTTGGTAGGTCCGATTCCGGAACCGGTAGATGCACCACCAGCAGTTGGGTTAGATGAAGTAACAAACGGATAAGTACCGTGGTCAACATCGAGCAATGTGCCTTGTGATCCTTCAAGCAGAACGGTTTTGCCTGCCTTCAGTGCTTGATCCAGAATTAAACCGGTATCGCACACGTAAGGTCGCAAGATTTCGGCGTACTCTAAATATTCTGCGACAACATCATCGACTTCGATGCCTTTACGATTAAAAACTTTTATAAGAACTTGGTTCTTATCTTTCAATGCACTTTCAATCTTCTGACGAAGTATTGATGGATCGAAGAGATCTTGAACACGGATACCGATCCGGTTGATTTTGTCGGCATATGCAGGTCCGATTCCTCGACCGGTAGTGCCGATCTTAGAGTTACCTAAAAAGCGTTCGGTGACCTTGTCGATAGTGCGGTGATAAGGCGTGATCAAATGCGCGTTGAGGCTGATCTTCAATTTTGAAGTATCAATGCCGCGCTCATTTAATCCCTTAATTTCTTGCAATAAAACCGACGGATCAATAACGACGCCATTGCCAATAACCGGAACAACATTGGGGCTGAGGATTCCGGAAGGCAGAAGGTGCAGTGCATACTTCTGATCGCCAATAACGACGGTATGCCCGGCGTTATTGCCGCCCTGATAGCGAACTACGTAATCGACTCGATCTCCTAAGAGGTCAGTCGCTTTACCCTTGCCTTCATCGCCCCATTGGGCACCCAGCAAAACAATGGCAGGCATAATCGTCTCTTTCGGCTAGTACTGCAGGATAAGAAAACTAGGAGATAAGTGAAGTACCAGTCGAGCGCAAATCTTCGCAAGCTTCAACGACACGCTTGGCGATACCTGCTTCGGCTGCTTTACCCCACGCACGTGGGTCATATGCCTTCTTATTTCCGACTTCGCCATCGATCTTGAGGACGCCGTCATAGTTCTTGAGCATGTGGTCAACGACAGGGCGGGTGAAGGCGTATTGGGTATCGGTGTCGATATTCATCTTGATGACGCCGTAATCCAAAGCCTCACGAATTTCGGAGAGCAATGAGCCAGAGCCACCATGGAAGACGAGATCCATTGGCTTGGAGCCGGCGGGCAGACCCTTGGTTGCAGCAACTGCATCCTGCAAGGTCTTCAAGATCTTTGGTTGCAGGACAACATTTCCTGGCTTGTATACGCCGTGCACGTTTCCGAATGTGGCGGCAACCATGTAGCGACCGCGCTCGCCCCAGCCGAGAGTTTCGACAGTAAGCAGTGCATCCTCTGGAGTGGAGTAAAGCTTGGCGTCGTGTTTTGCCTCGATGCCATCTTCTTCGCCACCAACAACGCCGATTTCAATTTCCAGCAAAGTTCGAGCGGCAGCAGACTTATCGATGAGTTCGCTGGCGATAGTCATGTTTTCAGTCATCGAGACGGCTGAGCCATCCCACATATGTGAGTTAAAAAGTGGTGCCTTGCCGGACTTGATGCGATCAGCGCCGAAATCTAGAAGTGGGCGCATAAAGCCATCAAGCTTTTCGGCTGGGCAATGGTCGGTATGCAAAGCGATATTGATGCCATAGTTCTTGGCGACGATGTGTGCGTACTCGGCGAGCGCAACTGCACCATCGACCATGTTCTTTACTGTCGAACCAGAGAGGTATTCCGCTCCGCCCCAAGAGATTTGAATAATGCCGTCAGATTTAGCTTCAGCGAATCCGCGAAGCGCGCCAATCAAAGTCTGCGAAGAGGAGACATTGATGGCTGGGTATGCGAAGGAACCGGCTTTGGCCTTGTCCAACATTTCGGCATAAATCTCGGGGGTAGCAATAGGCATTTTTCATCTCCCAAATAATGATCTGGATTAGTCGGTGTAAATCTCGACCCGCGGCGCATCATTGGGACA
>CANBRH010000057.1 GCA_947371865.1 Actinomycetota bacterium | reverse complement strand
GAAGTCTGCCCAGAGCACATTCGCATCACCGATAACGCCATCATTCCGATGAAAGAGCGCGTTGTAGACGTGAAATACGATCCTGCACGCTGGTTGGGCTCCAAAATCAGAAAGCGTGACGGTATCCTCTAAGGCATGAAACTACTCGCACGCTGGGGAATTCTTGCTCTATCGGTCTGGGTCGCAACTGCTCTTGTTCCTGGCATCACTGTTCATGGTGGTGCCTGGAAGTTTCTTTGGGTGGCATTGCTTCTAGGTCTCATCAACAGTTTCTTTGGATCATTCCTCAAACTGATGACTTTCCCATTTGTGCTTCTCACCTTTGGCCTCTTTAGCATTGTGATCAACGCGGCCATGTTGATGTTGACTGCTCGTTGGAGCACTGCGCTGGATGTGAAGAATTTCTGGTCAGCCTTCTTCGGATCGTTGGTCATTAGTTTGATTTCATCCATATTGAATCGCTCTTTTGTAAAGCGACCTTTGCGCTGAAAAAAGTTCTCGTTGTCTCACTCGGCGGAATCGTTGGTTCACTAGCCCGCTGGGCACTCTCTCTTGGCATGCCCGACCATGGATTTCCGTGGGCCACGCTTCTTGTTAACTACATTGGATCGGTCTTACTTGCGATTCTTCTTATTGTTATCAAAACCCATAAATCACCAAAATGGTGGTGGCGTCCGGCTTTAGGAGCTGGCTTCTGTGGTGGATTCACCACATATTCAGCTTTCGCAGTAAAGATGGATCAATATTTTAATGACGGGAAAATTAATTCTGCCATCGCATATGCGCTTTCTTCGCTGATTGGCACATATCTGCTTATCTTCGCAGTCAATGAAATTTACCGAACCAAGTTAGTGAAGAAATGAGAGCGTTACTTGTGGCTCTCGGTGCTGGCATTGGTGCCCCTGCGCGTTACGTAACGGATCAAGCGATCAAAAAGTTGCACTCGCGTTTGATGCCGCTGGAGACGCTTTTGATCAATGTCCTGGGCTCATTCGTTCTTGGGGTAGTAATTAATTCTGGTAGGAACACGCTCTTAATCGTTGGTACCGGATTTGCCGGAGCTTTTACTACCTGGTCTACTTTTGCAGTCGAAACCCACGAACTCTTTGAAAAGAAGCATCACACCCAAGCATGGGGTTATTTATTCCTTACGCTGGTGCTGGGTATTGGCGCAGCAGCGCTGGGAAATGCCCTGTAAAAATTTAACTGCGTTGTAAGTTTGACATCCAGACTTCAACTTCATCTGGGTGGCTGGGAAGTGCTTGGCTCAGCACGCGACAACCGGTCTCGGTAACCAAGACATCATCTTCGATTCTTACGCCAATTCCGCGATATTCAGCAGGGAAGAGCTCGTCATCTGGGTGAATGTAGATACCTGGCTCGACGGTCAGAATCATCCCGGCTTCTAAAATGCCTTCGGCATACTGCTCCTTACGTGCATGCGAGCAGTCGTGAACATCAATTCCAAGCATGTGGCCAGTGCCGTGCACAGTCCAACGACGGTGTAAACCAGCTTCGGGCTTTAATGATTCTTCGGCCGAGATGGGAAGTACGCCCATTTCTGCAAGTCCTTCAGCCAAAACCTTTTGAGCTGCGTTATGGAAATCGCGGAAGCTCGCGCCAGGTTTTACTGCAGCAAAGCCGGCCTTTTGGGCTTCATAGACCAAGGTGTAAATCTTGCGCTGTTCTGGGCTGAATTTTCCATTGATAGGCAATGTGCGAGTGATATCTGCGGTGTATAAAGATTCAACTTCAACACCAGCGTCGATCAATATCAAATCGCCAGGTAGAACATCGCCGTCGTTTCGGATCCAGTGCAAGACACAGGCATGCGATCCAGAAGCAGCGATGGTGTCATACCCAATGTCGTTTCCTTCTAGGCGAGCGCGGCCAAAGAATGCAGCTTCAATAATTCGCTCACCACGAGGACCGGAAGTTGCAGCGGGCAGAACCCGAACCATGTCAGCAAAGCCACGATTAGTGGCATCGATTGCCTTTTGCATTTCAGCGATTTCAAATTCATCTTTTACTAGGCGCATTGCTGAAACGACGCTGGCGAAATCTTCTTCCTTCTTCTTGCGCTTTTCTACCTTCTTATCAACAGCGCGATCTTCGCCACGAATCACCAGAGCCTCTTTTTCATCTGCCAAGAAATCTCCAAGAGTTTCAATATGGCGAACCGAAATTCCGTATTTGGTCTGGGTCTCTTCTACCGTCATGCGGCGGCCAACCCAGAATTCGCCGTGCTTGGAATTCTTGTAGAACTCGTCAGTGTCGCGGGGGGAACGAGGGTGAACAAAGAGCAAGGCTTCATGGCCAGCATCGTTTGGTTCGAGGACTAAGACGGAATCAGGGAGAGCGTCGGATCCGGTAATCCCAGTGAAGTAAGAAAAGGCAGAGTGCGCACGGAAGCGATAGTCGGTGTCGTTACTTCTTACCTTTGCCGAACCAGCAGGGAGGACCAAACGGACTCCGATATATTGCTGCGACAGAGCAGCTCGTCTTGTCGCGCAAAAAGGCACAACAGCCGAAGGTGCCACCCCATCAAGCGGCGATGGCGCCCAGCCATTCTTCATAAACTCGGTCAAAAGTTCAGCGGTCGGAATGTCGTGGGTTCTGGTGCCCTCTTCTTCATTCATGGGGCAACCCTACTTCCGGTCTATGACAGGTTTGAACAGACAAATGGGACGGAAAGAGGGTGTGACCAGTCTCAGGCGGAGAGCGTGGAGAGCTTGTCCCGAACCTGAACGGCAGAGGGGTTGGTCAAAGTGCTGCCATCTGAAAATACCAAGGTAGGGACGGTCTGATTTCCGCCGTTGGCAGCCTCAACAATTGCGGCGGCTCCTGGGGTTTCTTCAATATTGATCTCGGCGTAAGGGATGCCGATGTCATCCAATTGCCGCTTGAGGCGTTTGCAATAGCCACACCAAGTGGTGCTGTACATGGTTATCGATGCTGTGCTCACGGGCACAATGTAACGAACGGTACGAGAAGGCGCTCGCCGGAAGGTAAACTTCCCCCGTACTCGGAGACGTCGCATAGCCCGGTCGAGTGCGCCTCACTGCTAATGAGGTAACCCCGAAAGGGGTTCGGAGGTTCAAATCCTCTCGTCTCCGCAAATGCTCCTTTCTTCTTAATGCGCTCGATGCTGCTCCCAAGGCAAAAGATTAAATCCTATAGGATGAATTCCACGATGAAAAAAGTGCGAAAAGCAAAAGCTGGAGCGCTTTTCATGTTCGCTCCCTATTTTGCGGCGATGCTTTTTTGTGGATTGATTCCGTTAGTCGTGGCGATCCGTGAAGTGGCTAATCCTTCTTGGATAAATACAAAAGGCAGCTACACAACGATCTATCGCATCTTGGGAGATTTTCGAGTAATCCCAGCGCTGGCGCATACCGCTTTTCTGCTCGCGATCTTTGTACCAGCCATGATCATCGTCGTGCTTTCGGTTTCGCTATTGCTTGATGCAACGCCCATGCGCGGAAATACTTTTATGCGGCTGATCTTCCTACTTCCTGGAATCGTTTCAGGTGGAATTGCAACTCTCATTTGGACTTCGCTCTTAGGCCCAAATATCCAATGGAATGGTAGCAATATTCGCTGGCTCATTGGAG
>CANBRH010000056.1 GCA_947371865.1 Actinomycetota bacterium | reverse complement strand
ATGAGAAACCCACTGTTGAGGGCGTTTGCAATAAATGTGGTGGCGAGCTTTACCAGCGCGAAGATGACAAAGAAGATGTTGTTAAGCGTCGCCTTGAGGTATATGCCGAGCAAACCAGACCCATCATTGCTTTTTATCGTGGCGAGGGCTTATTGATTTCGATTCGTGCAATGGGTGATGTCTTTGAAATTTCTCAACGATCCATCGCTGCACTGAGCGCCGTAATTTCCTAACGAGTCGCCATGGTCATTCAGATTAAATCGCTTGATCAATTGAAGACGATGCGTAGAGCAGGACTTGTTGTCGCCGAGTCACTGGAGCTAATGCGCGATGCGATTGCCGTTGGCGTAACCACCAACCAACTCGATGCAATTGCTGTTGACCATTTAAAAAAGAGAAATGCCAAATCAAATTTCTTGGGTTATCACGGATATCCAAAGGTGATTTGCGCATCCATCAATCATGAGATTGTTCACGGCATTCCCAATGATCGTCCGATAGCTGATGGTGACATCGTCTCTATCGATTTCGGCGCCATCGTTGAGGGCTGGCACGGCGATAGTGCATTTTCCGTTGGCGTTGGCACTGTAGATCCGCAAGATCAGAAATTAATGGATACCTGCGAAGAGTCGATGTGGCGAGGGATCGCAGCCGGCAAGAACGGTGGCCACCTCACCGATATCTCCGAAGCTATTGAAAAATATATTAACTCTCAAGGTAAATACGGAATTCTTCGCGAGTATGGCGGCCATGGCATCGGAACTGAGATGCATCAAGATCCGCACATTCTCAATTTTGGTAAAGCAGGTTTTGGACCTGAGTTAAAACCAGGAATGACTCTGGCAATCGAACCAATGATTACTCGTGGCACCGCTAAGACAAATGTACTCTCCGATGAATGGACCGTAATCTCCGCAGATAAATCCAACGGCGCCCACTTCGAACACTCCTATGCAATCTGCCCAGATGGAAAACCTTTTGTATTGACCGCATTAGATGGCGGCAAGGCACGTCTTGGCGCGTTAGGTGTGGAAATCTCCGATCTACTCTCATGAGTATTCGGATTGCAGCGCACGCGCTACCAAGTGGCGAAGCAATCGATTTAACAATTCAAGATGGTTTATGGAGCGATGAATATTCACTCGATCTTGATGATCGCATTACTGGATGGGCACTTCCCGGTCTGGTAGATGTGCACACTCATCCTGGAGCGCAGAAACCGGGCCAAGCCATTGATGAAGAACTTCTTCGAAAGCAACTGAGTAAAAATATTGATCAGGGTGTAACCGCTATTCGAAGTCCTGGTCTTGCGAGCAATCCGCCCGACTGGTTTGGCACTGATTCAGAGTTACCGCGAGCTTTTCATGCCGGTCCATGGCTAGCCCAACCTGGCCAATTTATTACTGGGTGGGGGCGCCGAATCTCCAACTCTGATTTCCCCCGAACTGCAGCCGCTCAAGCAGCAACGACTGGTTGGTGCAAGATTATTGCGGACTGGGGAATCGACGATGAATGCATTTCAGAGGAGTTAATGGCTGCGATTGTCTCGGCAGTTCATGGTGTCGGGGGACGAGTAGCGGTTCATTCTCAAAATGAATCGGGCTCTGCCGCCGCAGTTCGGGCCGGAGTGGACTCCCTTGAACATGGAATGTGGCTTGATGAATCGCTGCTCGATCTCATGTCCAAGCAGGGCACTGTTCTCGTTCCCACGATGAAGGTATTTTCGCTCTCCGTAGATCGCTTTCTCGCCCAAGAAGATTCGCCCAAAAGAGATTGGTACGTCGGGGGAACCCAGCGCCACCCTGCTTTGATCAAATCAGCCTCGGAGGCTGGCGTTCGGATTCTGGCCGGAACTGATTCGCCTGAATTTTCGATTGTGGCAGAGATTAAAGAGTTGGCAGCGGCTGGATTGACCCCCACAGAGGCGATTGGAGCAGCATCTTGGTTGGCCCGCGACTTCTTGGGACTGTCCTCTTTCCAGCCTGGGGCTAGCGCCGATGCTGTGATTTATAGCGAGGACCCGAGAGAAAATCTGGACATTTTGGACTTTCCGGAGTGGGTTATCTTGCGGGGAAAGGTCCTGCGCCGGCCGAAAATCGGCAATGAACCGGCCAAAAATTGGCAATGAACCGGCCGAAAATCGGCAATGAACTTGTACCACACAAGCCTTGAGAAACCTCGGATTTCCTCATTTCGACCCTTTACCTCTAAACTGCTCCTCTGCCTAGAAATAGGCGGATTAACCATGCTAATTCAACGACAGAATAGATAAGTAGGTACCGCTTGGCCAAGAAAGACGGCGCGATCGAGATCGAAGGCACCGTTGCTGAAGCGCTACCCAACGCAATGTTCCGGGTGGAATTATCAAATGGGCACCGAGTTCTCGCACACATCAGCGGGAAGATGCGACAGAACTACATTCGTATCCTTCCGGAAGACCGTGTGATTGTTGAACTTAGTCCTTATGACCTCACAAGAGGTCGAATTATTTATCGTTACAAATAGAACTTGCGAAAGAGGTTATCGTGAAGGTTAAGCCAAGCGTGAAGAAGATTTGCGACAAGTGCAAAGTCATTCGTCGTAATGGTCGCGTCATGGTCATTTGCGACAACTTGCGCCACAAGCAACGTCAAGGATAAATAAGCACCACTTTGTAAAAGTACGCGTGATGCGACTGAGTTAGCTCGCTAATTCAGACCCCCGGCTCGGAGGCCGAGGCCAGGAAATATCCTGGGAGCATTGCGGAGGACCTCCGAAACAATGGAATGGTTGTTGCTATGGCACGTCTTGTTGGTGTCGATCTTCCGCGCGAAAAACGCGTTGAGATTGCACTCACCTATATTTTCGGAATTGGATTGACGCGCGCGCATGCGACTCTTGCTGCGACCGGCGTTAACCCAGATACCCGAGTCAAAGATCTCCAAGAGCCAGAATTGGCCAAGCTTCGTGAATACATCGAAGCCAATTACAAAATCGAGGGTGACCTTCGCCGTGAAATCGCTGGCGACATTCGTCGAAAAGTTGAAATTCAAAGCTACCAAGGAATTCGCCACCGCAAGGGCCTTCCAGTTCGTGGACAACGTACGCATACAAATGCTCGTACCCGTAAGGGACCACGTAAGGCAATTGCTGGCAAGAAGAAGGAGACAAAGTAATGGCCGCTCCTAAGTCAAAGACTGCAGCTGGCAAGGGCAAGGTCAAACTTCGCAAGAAGGAAAAGAAGAATGTCGCCTTTGGACAAGCTCACATCAAGAGCACCTTCAACAACACAATTATTTCTATCACTGATCCTTCTGGTGCTGTTATCTCTTGGTCATCAGCTGGCCAAGTTGGTTTCAAGGGCTCACGTAAATCAACACCATACGCAGCACAGATGGCAGCAGAAGCAGCCGCTCGTCGCGCGCAAGAACATGGTTTGAAGAAGGTTGATGTATTCGTCAAGGGACCAGGATCTGGTCGCGAGACAGCTATTCGTTCATTACAGGCCGCCGGACTTGAAGTTGGAGCCATCTCAGATGTCACTCCGGCTCCACATAACGGTTGCCGTCCACCAAAGCCACGTCGAGTTTAAGGAAGGAAGAGAATAAATGGCTCGTTATACCGGAGCAGATTGCAAGCGCTGCCGTCGCGAAAAAGTAAAGCTCTTTCTTAAGGGCTCTAAGTGCGATGGTCCAAAGTGTCCTATTGAGTCACGACCTTATCCACCAGGACAACATGGTCGTGGACGTTCCAAGGAATCTGAGTACCTACTTCAGATGCGTGAAAAGCAGAAGTGCGCACGTATTTACGGGGTACTGGAGAAGCAGTTCCGCGGCTATTACGAAGAGGCAAACCGTCGCCAAGGTAAAACTGGTGAGAACCTGCTCGTAATTCTTGAGACCCGTCTGGACAACGTCGTTTTCCGTGCCGGCTTTGCAAAGAGCCGCGACA
>CANBRH010000055.1 GCA_947371865.1 Actinomycetota bacterium | reverse complement strand
GCGCGAGCGCCGATGCTGGCACCGTCGCCAATCTGCACACCGACGGCATGCCAATCGCTGGCCGATTTCAAAGTGCCATCGGGATTTACCGATCGCGGATATTCGTCATTGGTGAGAACTGCGGCTGGTCCGATAAAGACGCCGTTGCCCAAAATCGCTGGTTCGTATACAAGTGCGTAATTTTGAACTTTGCAGTTATCGCCTAATTTTGCGCCCGAGCCAATGTAGGCACCACGGCCAATAATGCAGTTCTTGCCGAGTACGGCCTGATCGCGAACTTGCGAGAGGTGCCAAATAGAGGAGCCCTCGCCAATAACTGCGGTGGGGTCAACATCTGCTGTTGGGGCAATGCGCACGGGACCTGAGGACACCGCGCAAGCCTACCTTGACGGGGCGAAGGCCCCTTTAATCAAGCCTGCAATAGGCGTGTGACGGCGCTCGCGAAAGCTTGGTATTCGCCGGCACCATCAAAATGTTGGCCGGCCCAGCGGGCGGCGTTCTCTCGAACGTCATCGAGCTCGTGTTGGTTGTGCAGCCAGTGATCCAACACCTCTGCCACCGCTTCAACGGAATCGGCACAGCTTCCAGCCGCGCTCTCTTCAAGCAAGGCCTGACTGCGCGGCAAGGAAGTCGAGATGGTGGCAAGACCCGCGGCCATATATTCATATAGCTTGCTGGGGATCGCCGCCCGGAAGGCAGGAGTGGCCTCTAACAGTGAGAGACCAACCCAAGCGCCTTCGGCAAAGGCCCACGAAGTAGCCGGCGCCAATTTTCCGTGGAATCGGACTCGGTTGGCGGCAGGGCTGGTGGCGACCCAATCGGCAACAAAATCAGCATCGAGCGGAGCTACCTGACCGATGATGTCGAAGATCCATTCAGGGCTGATTTCGGCGACCGCCAAAATCATGCGCAATCCACGGGATGTGCGCACATCACCAATATAAATAGCGCGTGGCTGGGTATCCCGTGAACCGCTGGGGGTTAATAACGAGAGATCGGGCAGGTTGCGAATCACCAAGCGCTCGCGCGCATTAAGTGGTGGCACATGTATATCGGCAACGGTGGTGAGTTCGCTTTTTGCCGCAGCCGATGTCGCCATTTTTGCAACAACCTTTGCGACTTTGCCCATTAACCCTCGTGCCCATGCGCGATCGCGCAAGAGTTCTACATAATCTTCATGAACATCGGCGACAACTTTCTGTCTACGAAGTGCTGCAATTATTTTGGTAGTTACCAATAAATCCGGAGCCACCACAATGACAACTTTCCCCTTTGTCGCAAATGGCAAAAGAAGATCGCGAATAATTCGATCTGCAAAACCACGCCCACCGGGAGCGCGGTGAAACTCGGCACCGCTGGGAGCGTCAGCAGAATTTCCTAGTGCACGAATCTCTAGAGAAAGACCGTTGCGCATGAGAGCGCCAGAGAGTCGATGAAGTCGTGCATCGGTGACGTTATCGGCCGATGAGATCAGCGAAACATCCATGGTTACATATCCTCGAGGTTAGAAGGCAACGTGCCAACATCCAAGAATTTTAGATATTGATCAACGATGGCTTCTGGTTTTCCTTTCGCCAACATATTTCCTTTGTGCATCCAGATAGCCGAATCACATAAGTCATTAACAGTTTGCAACGCGTGCGAGACGATAACAATGGTGCGAGCTTCAGCGCAGAGTTCACGCATGCGGTTAAATGATTTCTCTTTAAAGGAGGCATCCCCTGCAGATAAGGCTTCATCCAAAAGCAAAATGTCCGGAGTCATATTTACGGCAACAGAGAAGGCCACTCGGCCATACATTCCCGATGAATATGTGCGCACTGGCATATCGATAAAACCATCCGGAAGTGCCGCAAAATCAGCGATTTCCTCAGTTTTTTCTTCAATCTCGGCGCGCGACATACCCGATGCCAAACCACCCAAAATAATGTTGTCGCGACCAGAGAGCGCCGGGTTAAAGCCAACTCCAAGAGCGAGCAAGGTAGAAATTTTTCCATTGACGGTGATCTGACCTTCGGTAGGAGGCAAGATTCCGGCGATAGCGCGCATCAAAGTTGATTTACCCGCACCGTTTGCGCCAACAATTCCCAAAACAGATCCGTGCGGAACATCAAGAGTCAGATGTTTTACCGCTTCAACAATACGCGTACGTACTTTTTCGCCCTTGCTGGCGCGCATGACCGCGTTCTTCAAGGTCTTCTTAGTATCAATGTTGATTTTGTATTTAATGGAAAGGTCTTCGATGCGGATTGCGAGTTCTTCCGGCATCGGACTTTCGATATTAGATGCGGACCGCAAAATCACGCTCCCTTGATATGAAGAAATAACCGCCGATTAACACAGCAAGGAAAGCCCACACAATCGAACCAACCAACATTCCTAAACTTGGTGTTCTGCCTTCGATCCACACATCAGATGTTGAAGCAAGAGAAGGTCCCAGCGGATTGATATAAAGGAAAATCTTGTGCCAGCCATGCAGAATCTCTGGGCGCCACAAAACCGGGGATGAGTACAACCAAATACGCGTGATGTAACTGAGTAATTTATTGGTATCGCGGAAGTAAACGTTCATGGTTGCAAAGAGCAGACCCATTCCGTAGCCAGTTATACCAACGCACAAAATAATGAAGGGCGCCCACAAATAGCTGAGTCGTAGCCCGGGGATTTGCGTGTGCGGGAAGAAAAGTTTGCCGATGACGACGACCAAAATGTAGACCGGCAAGGTCGGCAAGAACTGCCAGAAAGCGCTGATCGAACTGGAGAGCGGCAAAAGCGCGCGAGGGAAGGCTTGGTTGAGAATCAAACGACCGCCGGCGGTAATCGAGAGCGCTCCACCGTTTATCGAGTTGGAGGCAAAGTAGAAGGTAAAGAGTCCGATCAGGATGTGGGCCAGGGTGCTGAGGCCACTTTTCTCGGTACTGCCACCACGGATGACAGTGACCAAGAGAAAGTAAACGAAGGCTAGGAGCAAGGGGTTCATGACCAGCCAGACTTTGCCCAGCTTGGAATCTAGGTATTCGGCCTTATCGGCAAAGCGGGAAAGTTCGATGGCGAAGGCGCGACGGCGCCAGAACTCCTTGAGATAGGGAATCAGCGGCGGCAGGGAAGCCCGATGGGGCTTAAAAACCTGGATTGCCGGCGCAAAGTTTGTCTTGGGATTGGCCATGGTGGCCTAAGTCTGCCACCTACTGGCCTGTGGATTGCACAGAACTGGCTCATTCGCGCTCGTGGCTGTCAGTCCCTTGGAGAGCATGTGCCCCGCACGTCCCACACCATCAAAGAGAACGGAATGAAGATATGAAGAAATCCACCCGAGTACTTGTGACTGCCGCCGTGGCTAGCGGGTTGGCTCTGCCCAGCGTTGCCGCCCAGGCTTCCGGGATTACCCCAGTTGCCGCCTCGACTCCGGCCCAGACGGCGCCGGTGACTACGGCAACTGCCCCGACCACAGCCGGGACACCTCTCACTTCAGCGGCTGCGCCTGCTCCGGAGAAGAAAGTCGTCAAGCGGGCAAAACGCGCGACAACTAAGACCGCCGCAAAGCGCAAGCGCGCCACATCGACCACCGCCAAGAAAGCATCGGCAAAGAAAGTTGCCACCAAGAAGCGAGTACGTCGCGTCAAGCCTCGTATCTAAAAAGGGCCAGGGGTAACTCCGCAGGGCGCTCGCACCTGGGCGCCCTGCTCCTCACGGCTCTAACCCTTTTACACCTATTTCCTCACAACCAGCCCAGATATGCGATGTTAAATAAAGCATCGAAACTTTTAAGTATGGGTTACCTTGTATTGAGTATTCTCAAGGAGTAACTTCCTAATGAAGAGAGAAGAGGACAGTTTCATGGACATCGTTATTCACGCCCGTAACTCCCAACTCGCCGAAGATTTTCGAGATATCGTCCATGAAAAACTTCGCTCTCTTGATCGGTTCAGCGTTGTCGTTGATGGAATGAAAGTTGAAGTTATGCACGAGCCCAACCCCAGATTCGGAAAGACTGCGCAT
>CANBRH010000054.1 GCA_947371865.1 Actinomycetota bacterium | reverse complement strand
GTGGTGACAGTTGTAGCAAAGGCGGCGCCAGTTGTAACGATCGTGGCCAAGGGTCGAGTCATCACGGTGACGGTAAAAGGTGGCGTGGGTCGGGTCATCATTAATGGGGCGCTGGCCAAGGTTGGAAAGAATAATGTGACCTCCGGCGTGAAGATAGTGAAGGTCAGCGTTGACGGTCGGTTGACGCTGACGAAGACTTTCCAGATCGCCTAACTAGGCTCTTAGTACTCGCCCTCTTCAGGTAGGCGCCCTAGGCGCTCGGCTGCAGCGATATAGGCTTCAAGTTGGTATCTCTCGCCAATGGAGAGAATTTCAATAAACAAGATTTCTAAATCTTGATTTTCTTGGCGATAGACGATTCGAAATCGTGGTGGCAGATCGGTTCGAGTATCGAAAAGCAATTTGAAGCAATCGCTGAGGTCACCCGTCTTTCGGTGATCTCCGAGAGGTTGCCCGTGCAGGTGGCCGGATTTAATAGCCTGAATTTTCTTGAGCGCCAGAAGCTGAAGATCTCTTTCTTTTAGATTTCTTAGATCGTCGGGGATTTTTTCATGAATCGTGAAGTGCCGGAGAGATTTAGCCATTAAGCAAGATCTTCTGCCGCAAATCCCGTCTTTTCAAGCAACTCTTCAAAGGTGATTCGTTTTGAGCCATCGTTAATGCGTTGGCGCAGCATTTCTTGGAGTTGGATGTTTTCGATTTCGGGCAGCAATTTTTCAAAGAGCTCGATAGGGATAATGGCAGCCTCTGCTTTTCGATGCCCCCCAAAGAGGATGGGGCGAGAGAGCAGCCCGTGGGTTCGGAAACTATTGACCGAAATAGTGAGATCGGCGCGGGCTTTGCTGGTGGGTAGTACTTCGAAGTTCATGGCGCTCATGCCGAAATAGTACATCTTGTTGAACGTAAAGTTGTACAAGTATTTATGAGGTGCTCTTAAATCACCCCAGAATCACCAATAGCCCACGTAAACTACTGAAATAAGTCTCATTACTCGCGTGTAATTCGCTTTTGAGTGACTAGACGCTTAGTATAAGCGCCTGCCTTCCCCCCAAGAGCAGCGCTTAAATAAGGGACAAATTTAATTGTTTTTAGATCTGGGGAAGAACGCCGCCTTGAAGGCGTTCGTGGGCGCTGTAGCCCTGTCATTAGTAGCAACTGGTGCATTCGCATCCGAAAATAAGAGCCAAGAGATCAACACGGAGAAGGCTTCCGAGCAAAAGGTAGTCATTAAGGCTGATCTCGAGTATGAGAAGAGCTCGCCGATCGACGAGAGCGAGCATCCCAGCGCTTCGCCTACGCCCACGGTGACGCCTACTCCGTATCCAAGTTCGACCGATATTTTTACGTCGGCGCCAACCACTTCTCCAACGCCAACAGCGACACCAACGTCAAGCGGCACGCCATCGCCGAGCCCGACGGATACGCCTCCGAGCGGACAGGCTTCGCCGTCACCAACACCTTCGATGACACCTTCGATGACACCTTCCGTCACACCATCACCAACCCCAACGCATTCTTCGACTCCTTCACCAACAGCGACGCCGACATCTTCTCCTTCTGCGTCACCGTCCGGATCGACTCCGCCCGCGCCACTCGAAAGTCCTTCAGTAACGCCGTCCCCAACGCCAACACCTTCGGAGACGAAACTTTCCAATACACAAACCACGCCACCGGCACCTCCAAGCAGTGGCAATTTAACTGTTAAGACCCCGACGCCAACTTCAACACCAAACACCGGTACTCCTACTTATGGTGAAGATGGAAAATTGGTTCGGTTAAATGCGCCCAAGTCGACGATCATTTTGGCTACGCCGACCGCCACACCATTGAGTAAGCCGACTACCAGCACAGGTGGAAGCAGCAATGCTGGTGGAACCACAAATACAGGAACGACGAAATTTGGATATGACGATAAGGGCAAAGTTGCTCCAGTCAGCGGAACAATCACCTTGACCGTCGGCAAGAAAAAGATCGTTGCTAACCAGATCGTTCCGATTATTCAGACTGTTGTCGTCTCGCTTCCAAAGGGAACGGTCAAAGCCGAGATTTACGTTAACGGCAAAAAGCAAAATGCCACTGTTCTTTCTGGTGCCCCATTCAAGTTGTCGGGAATTATCGGGCCAAAAGATAAAGTCACTATCAGAGCAGTAGATGCAAAGGGAGATGTTGTGATTGCACCTTTGGCATACAAGGCTCATCCGATTGCATTGGCAAATGTGAACTTTGATTTCTCATCGGCCAAGTTGACTCCGGCTGCGATCAAGATTCTTAACAAGACTATTGCTGTGGTGCGAGCTCATGGATTTACTTCGATTACCTTGTTCGGGTATACCGATTCCAAGGCCACCAAGGTTTTTAGTAATAAGAAGCTTTCCAATAGTCGTTCCTCTGTAGTTATGGCTTATCTGACCAAAGCCTTTGCCAAGTACCACATCAAGATCAAGTTCAAGGCCGCCGGCAAAGCTGATACGTCACCGCTGGCCACCAATGGAACTGACGCGGGCCGGGCAGTCAATCGCCGCGTGGAAATCGACGTTCAGTAGTACTCGTTCATGAGGGCCGATCCCTTGGTACTTAGGTGCCAAGGGATCTTTCTTTTGCTAGCCGCAGCGGGGGATGGGAGACGCCCTCTAAGTGCCCCCTCGCGCGCGATTTCACCTGCGGGTAACGCTTCAGGTCTACGCTAGGCAATAGCGAGATTCAGCCCTCACGCTCGGCTAGTACTCATATCTCTCTCAGGAATGAAGGGTTTTATACGGACATGGCAGTCGGAAAGAGATACAACGCGGATTGGGCTTCACTGATCCTGGGACTGGGCGCAGGTCTCACCGCTGCCGTCTTTTTAGAGACCACCACCCAGCATGACTGGACTTCGGTCTACTCGGTCATCACCTCTGTTTCGCGTATCTGTGCGCTGTTGGGTTCGTATCTCGCATTGGTCGGTCTGGTCTTGGTTTCGCGCGTCTCTTGGATCGAAAAATCGGTCGGTCATGATCGCTTGGTTATCTGGCACCGCAAAATGGGGCCATACGCGATGTACTTAATAACTTTTCACGTTCTCTTCGTAACTCTGGGATACGCCGGTCCTGATCGCGCACCGATGGCGATCGAGCTTTATCGGTTGGTTATTCATTACCCATGGATGTTGCCGGGCTTTGTTGGCTTCTTGTTCTTCGCTGCTGCGGGAATTTCTTCGTACAAGAAGGCGCGCGCCAAGATGTCTTACGAAACATGGTGGACCATTCACCTTTATACATACATGGCCATTGCACTCTCCTTCATGCACCAAATTCTGACTGGGCCAATGTTTATCAATCACCCACTTAATAAGCTGTACTGGATTTCCTTGTATGTCGTTGCCGCAGCAACGATTATTTTGTGGCGAGCCGTTATACCAACAGTGCGCTCGCTGCGTCACAATCTTCGTGTTGAACAAATCGTGGTCGAGGGTCCCGGTGTTGTTTCAATCGTGATGCGCGGGCGCAACTTGGAAAAGCTGGGCGCTCAAGGCGGACAATTCTTTGGTTGGCGCTTTATGACACCGGGCCAATGGTGGATCTCGCATCCCTATTCTTTGTCAGCCGCCCCTACGTCGCATTACATGCGGGTAACGGTGAAAGAGTTGGGCGATGCCTCCAGTTCCATTAAGAAATTAAAGCCGGGCACGCGAGTATTTTTTGAAGGACCTTACGGAACTTTCGTCGCGGATAAAGCCACTCGTGGACACGTTGTTCTCGTTGGCGGAGGTGTTGGTATTACACCACTTCGTGCACTTCTCGAAGAGTTCGATATGACGAAAAGCATCGATGTTATCTTCCGTGCCTCGAAAGATGAAGATCTAGTGTTACGCAAGGAATTGGATGAGTTGGCAGATGCCCGCGGTGCCCGGGTGCATTACCTGGTCGGGAATCGCCAAACTCATCCAATGAACGCTAAATACATAATGAAATTCGTGCCCGCCTTTAGGGATTCTGATGTGTATGTATGCGGACCTACGCCACTTGTAGAAGCAGTACGTGAGGCAGCTTTGGCTTGCGGTATCCCCAAGAATCGCTTCCATGATGAAGCCTTCGAATTTCACGCGGTTTAAGTAGAGAGATTATTTTTCAATGAAACGTGGCTTATTAATAGGCG
>CANBRH010000053.1 GCA_947371865.1 Actinomycetota bacterium | reverse complement strand
CAACAAGCTTTCACCGCGACTCTTTCAGGTGTGGTCAGCAATGTTCTCAGCTTAATTCTGGTTGCGGCCACCATGCTCACTTTGTCTTGGCAAATAACAGTGGTTTCATTTGTACTGCTTCCGCTCTTTTTGATTCCAACAAAATGGGTAGGCAGGCGATTGCAAAGTCTCACCCGCCAGTCGTATAACTTAAACGCAGAAATGTCGGCAACGATGACCGAGCGTTTCAACGTATCCGGAGCGCTGTTGGTCGCCCTTTATGGTGATGCGACCAAGGAGAAGACAACTTTTTCCCAGCGGGCCCGCAAAGTTGCAGATATCGGAATTTCAATCGCGCTCCTCAACCGAATATTTTTCATTTCACTTACCTCTATTGCAGCAGTAGCGACGGCGATTGCTTACGGCATTGGGGGACACCTTGCCATCTCGCAGAAGTTAACGGTGGGCACCTTATTGGCCATCACTGCGCTACTTGCTCGGTTGTACGGTCCGCTCACTGCGCTCTCCAATGTACGTGTCGATGTCATGTCAGCACTTGTCTCCTTTGAACGCGTCTTTGAGGTTTTGGACCTGGAGCCCATGGTGAAAGACCGTCCCAATGCCATAACTCTTAAAAGCGTTAATCCGCTTATTTCTTTTCACGATGTTCATTTTGCATATCCCAAGGCCGAAGATATTTCACTCGCTTCACTGGAAATGACCGCAAAAGCCGAAATGGTCGATACCGGGTCAGTACTCAACGGCCTTTCCTTCGACGTTGCCCCAGGGACACTGACAGCAATCGTTGGACCCTCCGGTGCAGGCAAGAGCACGATTTCTGGTCTCATTCCGCGGCTTTACGATGTCACTTCTGGATCCATTGCAATCGATGGCACTGATATTCGAGACCTTTCCATCACCTCTTTGCGAGCGCACATAGGAGTTGTGACCCAAGATTCGCACATGTTCCATGACAGCATCGCGGTCAATCTTCGATATGCCAAACCCGATGCGACTGAAGAAGAAATGTTTGCCGGCTGCCAAGCAGCGCAAATAGGTGATTTTATTCAATCCTTGCCAAATGGATTCGACACCGTCGTTGGTGAAAGAGGACACCGTCTTTCCGGAGGGGAAAAGCAACGTTTAGCAATCGCTCGACTACTTCTCAAGGCTCCCAGCATTGTCATTCTGGATGAAGCCACCGCCCATTTGGATTCGGAAAATGAGGCTCTGGTTCAGTCCGCGCTGAAAATTGCTCTGGTGAATCGCACCAGCATTGTTATCGCGCATCGACTCTCCACCATTCAGCAGGCAGATCAAATATTGGTTCTAGACAAGGGAGTCATCGTCGAACGAGGCATCCACGAAGAACTAGTGGCTCGTGGCGGTCTCTATTTCGATCTCTACGAGCGACAATCACTTGGATTCGCGGAATAACAGAATTCGGCCAACGACCAGTAAGACCGCGAAGGCTAGCCACTGGAGCGCGTAAGCAAAGTGTGGGCCGTTACTTAGTTCTGGCAAAGTGATAGGAGTTAGTGACTTTACTGATGTGTCGGAACTTGAATAGAGATCCACGTAATAACGTGCCGCAGTAACCCCTTGCGTTGAGGATAAATTCACTGTCGGGCGTTTAGTGCCAGGCAAGGCAAAGTACGATCCTTCAATTTGTCGGCTTATGTCGTCAGCTCGAATCCGAACTACGACGGACACGTGCTGCGTGGTTATTTTTGGCACGTTCGGCGCGATATTAGCGGCGGGCCCAGCGGCAACCCAACCCCGGTCTACCCAGAAATTTTCACCTGCGTCGGCTCGAAATAGCGTCAGAACCTCAAAACCGTAGTGGCCATCGCTGTACCGATTCTTCAAGAGTAATTGATGAGAAGGATCAAAGGCGCCGGAAAGTTCAGCAAGCCGCCATTGAATTGTCAGGGGATCAGCACCAGCCAACTCAGATTGGTGAAGAGCGGGCGCGGATTGATTTTTGGAAATGATGGAATTTTGGTGTGAACGGAATTGGCCTTTATGAAACTGCCAATTAGCCGCTAGCAGGCATAACCCAATCAGCGCCAGCGCCAGCGCGCTTTGCAGGAGAGATGCGGGCCGAAAGAATTTCTTCACTTAGCCGATACTTTTCTGGCCTTCGTTAAATATCGCCGATCCAGGGGAGGAGTTTTCGCGACCAGCATTAGCAACCACAACGGAAATGTAGGGCAAAACCACCGCTCCGAAGAGGGCAATCCAGCGATAAGGGCTGGGCAAGAAGATAGTCAAGATAAAACAGGCGGTTCGGGCCATCATGGAGATGAAATATCGGCGGGCTCTCACAGATTGATCTTGGCTCAGACTCGACTGGGCTCCAGTAATCGAGATGATGTCGGGGTTTTTTGCACGCTTGGCCACGAGTGAAGCCTATTCGGCTTTAGGAAAACTCGCCCTTTCGATTAAGTGGTAACGGCTAGGGGTACGCATGAGTAACGGGTAAGTTCACCCTTTATGAGCAGCGCACCTAGTACATCAGCGCCCCGAACCGTTCTTGTTACCGGCGGAAATCGCGGAATCGGTCTGGCCATTGCCTCGGCATTCCAGCGATTAGGCGACACCGTCATTGTGACGTATCGCAGCGGTGAGATTCCTACTGGTCTCAACGGCGTCAAGATGGATGTCAGCGAATCGGCATCGGTGGAAGCAGGTTTTAAGGAGATTGAGGAGCGCTTCGGAAGTGTCGATGTGCTCGTCGCAAATGCTGGAATCACTCGAGATGGTCTGGTTATGCGCATGAGCGATGAGGATTTCGGGGATGTTTTAGAAGCTAACCTCTTTGGCTCTTTTCGTGTTGCCAAGGCAGTAGTCCGTGGGATGCTGAAAAAGAAGAGCGGACGCATAATTTTTGTGGGTTCGGTTGTCGGCCTATTGGGTTCGGCCGGACAAGTTAATTATGCGGCAACAAAGAGTGGGCTAGTTGGTATGGCGAGATCGCTCGCCCGTGAACTAGGAAGTCGTGGCATCACAGCCAATGTTGTGGCTCCTGGATTCGTGGATACCGATATGACCGCTGTTTTGCCGGAAGATCGACGGAAAGCCATTATCGATGCGGTTCCGTTGCAACGCTTTTGCTCTCCCGAGGAGGTAGCAGGCGTGATTACGTTCTTAGCTTCTTCATCAGCCAGCTATATAACAGGAGCAGTAATACCAGTCGATGGTGGATTAGGAATGGGGCATTAATCATGGGGATTCTTCAGGACAAAAATATCTTGGTGACAGGAGTTCTCACCGATCAGTCGATCGCTTTCCACATTGCACGCCTGGCCCAAGAGCAAGGTGCCAACGTGCTCCTTACATCTTTTGGCCGAGCGACCAGCCTGACCACTCGGATTGCAGCTCGTCTTCCCAAATTGGTTCCAGTTATCGAACTAGATGTCACAAATGCTGACGATCTCCAGGCGCTCGAAGGTCGCGTCCGCGAACACCTGCCTCATCTCGATGGCGTTGTGCACTCCATCGGATTTGCGCCGGAAGCGGCTCTTGGTGGAAATTTCCTCAATACCCAGTGGGAGGATGTCGCGACCGCACTCCACGTTTCAGCTTTTTCGCTCAAATCGTTAACGATGGCAGCTCGGCCACTATTTATCGAAGGTAAGGGCGCCAGCGTCGTTGGTTTAGATTTTGACGCTCAGGTTGCCTGGCCCAAATACGACTGGATGGGCGTGGCCAAGGCTGCCCTCGAATCCACCTCGCGCTATCTTGCGCGCGATTTGGGCAAGGAAAATGTGCGGGTAAACCTCATCGCCGCCGGACCCATCAAGACAATTGCCGCCAAATCCATCCCTGGATTTATCGAATTTGAGACCGTCTGGGATTCAAGAGCCCCTCTGAAATGGGATGTCACCGATCCAGTACCCGCAGCCCAAGGCGCGGTAGCCCTGCTTTCCGACTGGTTCCCTAAGACCACAGGCGAGATCATCCACGTGGACGGCGGCGTCCATGCTATCGGCGGGTAATTCCCTCGTTTTCCCTTAACTGGGGCAATCCAGTACCCTTGCTCCACCAAGAGGAGTTTGCCGCTCCCACCTATCTCGCCTCGGCGGACTGGTCCTTTTAGTTCCACCCGGCTCTCAGGCTTTATGGCTGTTGGAGTCGGATCTAGCTTTTGATAGCTAGAAAGTGGATCGCGATTGCGCGGCGCTCTCCTTTTGCCCTGGATAAGAACTCTTATCGCAGGTGAACAAGAAGGAAGGGGCAGTTATCAGTACCGAACCACGAATCAACGATCGAATCCGCACCCCGGAAGTTCGTCTGATTGGTTTTACTGGAGAACAAGTTGGCGTCGTTGAT
>CANBRH010000052.1 GCA_947371865.1 Actinomycetota bacterium | reverse complement strand
GAGTCATGTTCCTGGGCAGGGTCGTAGAGACCTTGCGCAACAGGCAGATTACTGAAGAGTGTCACGATCGCTCCTTGTGAACGGTCGGGACGTCGATGGCCCAACAAACCTACTCGAGGCTAGGCAACCGCCAAGCACGAGCACGCAAGCGTAGCAACTAGATTCCTGAGAGATGTACCAATGATCCGATTCCAGCGGTGATCGCCATTCCGATGCTGCCGCCGATGAGGATTCGCAACGTGGTTTTGACAACCCCAGAGCCGGCCAAGCGGGCGCTGACGACGCCAGTACCGATCAGACCTACGACCGTGAAGGCCACGATGCTCCAGACCTTGGCGCCCATAGTCGGTGCCAACGCGCCGAGGACAGGAACGATTCCGCCGGCGGTATAGCTGATGGAAGAAGCGATAGAGGCCTGAACCGGCCTGGCCTTGGTGTGCTCGAATTGGCCTAATTCATCGCGCAGATGTGCTTCCAGTGCATCCTTGGCGTGCATGGTTGTGGCTACTTGTTCGGCCAATTCTCGAGAGAGCCCACGATTTATATAGATATGGACTAGCTCCTCGAGTTCGCCATCGGGATCAAGCGCTAAGTGCTGAATTTCAAGAAGGCGATCGGATTCTTCAATATCGCTTTGCGATCGCACAGAGATGTACTCGCCGACAGCCATAGACATGGCACCTGCGACAATTCCGGCGACGGCTGCGGTAATCAAGAAGCTAGAGGTAACTCGAGCAGCCGATACACCGATCATCAAACTGGCGGTGGCGATGAGGCCATCATTGGCACCTAAAACGGCGGCGCGCAGCCAGCCTGCTTTATGAGTGCGGTGCTCTTCGTTGCGGAGATGGACATCTTCAATCATGAACCCGAGTCTACCTCTCCGCCCTCTTTCATAACCGGACCGTGAGCAAGCCCACTGCGAATGAGCGCCACGAGCGAGAGCACCAGGAGGGTAACGCTGACCCAGAGATTGAGACGAAGGCCGAAAATATGGTGTGCGTCGTCGATTCGCAACGCCTCAATCCATGTTCGACCCAAGGTGTAGATAAAGACATAAGCAACAAATCGGTACCCCGGGCGCAAACGTTGGCAGAGCGGAAGTTTTAGCAGGAGCAGTGCTCCAGCAAAACACCAGAGCGACTCATAAAGAAAGGTGGGATGGAAGGTGGCAAAGGATTCATAGCCCACCGGACGCAAGCCGAGCGGAATTTCTAAACCCCAAGGCAGTTTGGTTGGCGAGCCAAAGAGTTCACCATTAAACCAATTTCCCCATCGACCAATCCCCTGTGCCACTAGTAGCGCCGGCGCAAAAGCATCGGCTAACACCGCAAAAGATCGAGAACGCTCCTTCGATCGGAATAAAAGGAAGGCAACAGCGGCGCCGCCAGCAACGGCACCCCAAATCCCCATCCCCCCTTCCCAAATCTTGAAAGCGTTAAGCGGGTGACCGCCAACACCAAAGTAGGCATCTGGTGAAGTGATGACGTGATAAATCCGCCCGCCAACAATGCCAGCCACAATGGTCCAGAGTGCCAAATCAGAAATATCTTCGACATCGCCGCCACTACGGGCATATTGATCTCGTGCGATGAAAAGTGCAGCGATGATCCCCAGCAATATCGCCAAGGCATAAAAGTGAATGGTAAGGCTTCCCAACTCCAAAGTTGAAGTTCTTGGAGTTGGGATAAAGAGTCTCATTAGCTGAAGGCGAAACGCCTTTTATGCGATTCCACCAGCTTTGAGTACAGCTTTGAATGCAGCTGGATCCATGTATTGAGTGTTGCGATTAATTTCTTTACCGTTAACGAAAACGGTTGGGGTGGCGTTGATACCCTTCTTGGCCGCATTCGCTTCTACGCTCTTGGTCCAATTGAGGTACTTGCCACTTGAGACACAACTTCCAAAGTCTTTTGAGGTGATGCCAGCGGTCCCACCCAAGATAATAAGAGTTGGATCGGTCCATTGACCTGAATTCTCAGTTGTGGGTTGATTCACGTAGAGAGCGCGGTGGAATTCTAAGAACTTTCCAGCGTCGGCAGCACATGCACTGGCAGCTGCTGCAGTCACAGATTCGGCACCGATGAAGGACATAATGTGGAAGACAACTTTTGCCTTACCCGCTTTTACAATCGTGTTGATGTAATCATTGTTGGTCGCTTCAAATCGCTGACAGACTGGACATTGAAAATCTTCCCAAATATCAATGGTTGGTTTGGCCTTAGCATTGAAAACAATGCCATAACCGTCAGCTTTAGAGACGGAGGAGGGAATGCTGACGTGGTTGCGATTATTTGCGCTGACCACTGAAAAAATAACTCCAACTAAAACTACGAAAATGATCATGCCGATAACAAGGACTCGAGTTCCTTTATCTCCGCCGCTCTTCTGTGCCACGTGTACTCCCGTTCAGTGATGCGCTGCTGCGATTAATGTCTTGAGGAAAACTTACCCTGAAAAGGCTGAGATTATCGCCGAACCCCATCTGCTAATTCGGCCGCAAGTTCTTGGACTTTCAGCAAACCCTCGGCAAATGATGCGGATTCTTGAATCAAGCGGATGAAGGCAGAACCCACGATCACGCCATCTGCATACCCCGCGACTTCGTGCGCTTGCTCGCGGGTCGAGACTCCCAAACCCACGGAAACCGGTGTATTTGTGACTTGTCGAACACGAGCCACCAAGGCTTCGGCGCCGGCAGAAACGGCGGTTCGGGTTCCGGTCACACCCATGAGGCTGGCAGCGTAAACAAATCCCGAGCACTGTTCCGTAACATCCGAAAGGCGTTGACCCAACGTGCTGGGAGCCACAACAAAAATGCGATTAATGCCATGAGCGCTCGCCGCACTTGCCCACGGACCAGATTCTTCGATAGTGAGATCCGGAGTGATTACCCCAGAGCCCCCAGCCGCGTGAAGATCGCGTGCAAAGTTTTCAAGGCCATATCTTTCTATGGGATTCCAATAGGTCATGACAACCGCAGGAACCCCAAGATCTGTAGTTGCCTTGAGAACAGCAAAGACATCGGAGGCTCCAGTACCACCTCGGAGAGATTGATCTGCGGCGGCTTGAATAATCGGGCCGTCCATAACTGGATCAGAGTAGGGATATCCGATTTCGATCGCATCCACACCGCCGGCGACCATGGCTTTAATAACTTCAATACATTCACTTTTAGAAGGAAATCCTGCGGGCACATAACCAATGAGGGCCGCGCGGTTTTCGCTCTTCAGATTTACAAAAAGATCTTCCAAGGGCGTTGTGCTCATAGCGGAATTCCAAAATATTCAGCAGCGGTCTGTACATCTTTATCGCCGCGACCGGAGAGATTGATCAGGAGAACGGAATCTTGTTTTCCGGCGGCCGCTAACTCCTTACCCACGAAAATTGCGCCCGCAAGAGCATGAGCAGATTCAATGGCGGGAATAATTCCTTCAGTTTTGCAGAGCAATGCAAAGGCCGACATTGCCTCAACATCGGTAATTGCTCGATACTCAGCGCGACCAATATCGTGGAGATAGGCATGTTCCGGACCGACTCCTGGATAATCTAATCCCGCAGAAATGGAATGTGACTCAACGGTCTGTCCGTTCTCATCTTGCAAAACATAGGACCGAGTTCCGTGCAGAACTCCTGGCGTACCACCAGTCAGAGTTGCAGCGTGGAAACCAGTTGCGACCCCACGTCCACCTGCTTCTAGTCCAATGAGTCGCACTCCCTCATCCGAGATAAATCGATGGAAAATTCCAATGGCATTTGAACCGCCGCCTATACATGCCAAGACTGCGTCAGGTAATTGCCCGGTAAGTTCGAGAACCTGAGCACGAGCTTCTTCGCCAATAATTTTGTGGAAGTCACGGACCATAGTTGGAAAGGGATGCGGTCCAGCAACGGTGCCCAAGAGATAATGAGTGGTTTCTACATTGGTGACCCAGTCGCGCATCGCTTCATTGATGGCATCTTTGAGCGTCTTTGATCCCTGTGTTACCGGGATGACTTCGGCGCCGAGCAACTTCATCCGCGCAACATTGAGCGACTGGCGTTTGGTGTCTTCCTCGCCCATGTAGACGACACATTCCAGGCCAAAGAGAGCCGCGGCCGTCGCCGAAGCGACCCCATGTTGTCCCGCTCCAGTTTCGGCGATGATGCGCTTCTTGCCCATGCGCTTGGTCAGGAGAGCTTGCCCTAAGACGTTATTTATCTTGTGGCTGCCCGTGTGGTTGAGATCTTCCCGCTTTAACAAGATCCGGACGCCGCCGGCATGTTCGGCAAATCTGGGCACTTCGGTCAGAATGCTGGGCCGACCGGTATAGGTCCGATGGAGTTC
>CANBRH010000051.1 GCA_947371865.1 Actinomycetota bacterium | reverse complement strand
CACAACTCCCGAGCAGCTACTCACTGCCATTAATTCCAAAGATATTTACGAAGAAGTTCTTCTGCAGAATGGCCTCGATCCGATTTGCACAGAAATACAAGAAGCCGATGGACATACTTATTGGCCAGCCGAGGAGTATCACCAGAAATACTTGGCGAAGAACCCCAATGGGTACGATTGCCATTCCTCAACCGGAATTGCATTTCCTGCGATTGAAACTTCGGCGGGGGCAAACTAAATGAGCGCTGAAGAAATCTCGCCATTACGTCCCGATGGAACCGCCTTTCCAGTTCAACTTGATGATGCAGCTCTGAAACAAACTTTAGATCCGCTCTCCTTCGATGTTCTGCGCAAAGCAGCTACCGAACGTCCCTTCACCGGCGAATACACCGATACTGAGACGGTTGGAATTTATAAATGCAAGGCGTGTTCGGCTGAACTCTTTAGAAGTGAAACCAAGTTTCATTCGGGCTGTGGTTGGCCATCTTTCTATGCACCTTCCGCTGATGATGCGGTTCTTCTCATTGAGGACAGATCACTTTTCCCTCGGGTACGCACCGAAGTTCGTTGTGCTTCCTGCGGATCACATCTTGGGCACGTTTTCGAAGGTGAAGGTTTCGACGTACCCACTGATCAACGGTGGTGTATCAATTCGGTCTCTATGTTCTTGGAACCAAAAGAATAACCTTCACCAGGTTGAAATATCGCCTTCCAGGGCTCGCCAGCAGTACCACGCAACGATACTTTGATACCCCTTGAACTGATTTCCCAGCAGGTCTAACTCCTCCGGTTTGATTTGTTCTGGCAGATGGTGCAACTTTTCCCAGCCACGCCGGACTCCTAAGTCGCCTACCGGCCAAAGATCCAATCGACCCAAGTGAAACATCAAAAACATTTCAACGGTCCATCTGCCCACACCCCAGAGGGCCGTCAACTCTTCGGCGATTTCAGTATTGCTCATCTTGGGATATTTCGAAAAATGGAGATCCTTGTTTATCGTGGCATCCGTAAGTTCAAGAATGGCGCGGGTTTTAGCACCAGATACACCCGCAGCTCGAAGCTGATCGATCTGCAAAGCGGAAATTGTTTCGGGAGTGATCTTGCCACCGCAGAGCAGGCGAACCCTTTCAGAAATAGTTGCGGCCGCTTTTGTGGCCAGTTGTTGGGAAAGTATGGATTGAACCAATGTTTGGTAGTGCCCACGTCCACTTCGCTTTACCCCGATATCGCATAGCGGGGAAGCCTTGATGATGCCAGAAAATGCCGGATCAGTGCGCGCGATCCGTTTGACGATCTTGCGCATCTCATCTTCTGAGAGCACTGCCACGTTAAGCGTTTAATGCAAAGGTGGGATATTCATCAGTTACAAGCAGGAAGGCATATCCGATAACGCGATTCCAATATTGAATAATTCCGAGAACGGGTCCTGCTGCCCATTCCGGATATCTGTCTGTCGCCGCTGTCGCGATCCATGCAAAGAAGGTGACGATAAGGGCATAGATGGAATAGAAAAAGCCCACAATATAAAGCGGAATGGCAATGAACCACTTATAGAGTGGCGCGAACTGATTGAGATTCTTTCCGCCTTCGATGTCGGGCAAAATTACAGCCACATGTGGATTAGATTCGATCGATGGGTATTCATCGGTCAAGAGGAAGAGATAAGCAAAGACACGAGCAGAGAGTTCCATCAGCGCGTGATTGAAAGTTAACAAATAGCTGGGGTAGTGGCGACGTACCAACAGGGCTAAAAATGCGGGTGCAACAATGAGAGAACTCGCGATAAAGGTACTGCGATTATTTCCAAGGCCATCCGAGAAGGAGGAGAGAAAGACGATAGCCGGAAAGACTAAAATCCCGCGGAAAAGCACGGTTACCCGGTCCCGCGGACCATTATTTACGGCAATGTGAGTCTGAATCTGTGCCATTTCGAGCGCTCCTTAAGCGGGACTTTCGTTCGGGACGAGCAGTATGCAGTGGTACGGTATTTTTACTAATGATAATGGTGAAAGTCGGGCTAGAGGAGAGAATTCTTGAGTAGTTCTACATGGTTTCTCACACTCGGAGCGACGGGGTTTGTGCTCTCTATAGATTTTGCTTTGGCCTTCTATAACCGAAATCGCCACACCAGTCTGCGAGCCGCCGCCATTTGGACCATTTTCTATGTCTCCTTAGCCATCGGTTTTGGTTATTCGTTAGGTCTCTGGGCCACTCATCAGGCTCGAAGCGAATTTTTTGCTGGCTGGATCACTGAATATTCTCTCTCTTTCGATAATCTCTTTGTCTTCATTCTTATTTTGGCCAGGCTCAAAGTTGCAAAGGAACGCGAAGAGCTAGTTCTGCTCATTGGAATTGTCTCCTCCCTCTTCTTGCGCGGAATTTTTATTGCTGGCGGATCGGCCATTATCAATCGCTGGTCTTCAGTTTTCTTCTTATTCGGTGCCTTCCTTATCTACACCGCCGTTCAACTTATTCGCGAGAGCGACCAAGAAGAGTGGCAAGAAGGAAAATTGCTCACCATGATTCGCAATCGCGGGGCATCAACCTTCGTCCTAGCCCTCATAGCGATCTCAACCACAAATGTTCTCTTTGCCTTCGATTCGATTCCAGCAATCTTTGGATTGACAAAAGATCCTTACATTGTCGTAACTGCCAACATCTTTGCCTTGATGGGGCTCCGCCAGCTGTACTTCCTCATCGGTGGATTAATGCAGAAGCTCATCTTCTTAACCGAGGGATTAGCGACTATCTTGGGCTTTATTGGTCTCAAGCTCATTTTTGAAGCAGCCGAGCACCAAGGCTGGCATAGCGTCTTCGGAATTTCGATTCCCAAAATCTCCTTACAGGTAAGCCTCATATTTATTATCGGGGTATTGGCAGTTACAACTGCAGTGAGCCTTTATAAAAGCCGCAAAGATTTAGAGAAATAACAGGATAAATAATGGATACTCGCCCCATGTTGCAGATCGATGGATTGCCTCTTTCCGAACTTCGAACCCACAGAAGCGAGAAATGGCGGATGGTTCCGGCTGATGTTCTGCCGCTTCCTGTCGCCGAGATGGATTTTGAAATTGCTGAACCCATCAGAGATCTGCTCATCGATCGCATTCAACATTCTGACGTGGGCTACCTTGGCGCCATTCCTGAATTGGCGATTACTTTGATGGAATTTACGGATTCTCGGTGGGGATGGAAGATCGATCCAGATCAGGTATTTATTGCCACCGATGTTGGCGTTGCAATGGTGGAGATGGCACGTACCGTTGTACAGCCAGGCGAGAAGATCGTTGTGAATTCGCCGGTTTATCACAACTTCTATAACTGGGCACAGGAACTAAAATGCGAAGTCCTAGATGCCCCGCTATTGGAAACCGATCTTCACTATTCTCTCGATTTTGCTGCAATTGAAAAGTCATATCAGCAAGGGGCCAAACTTCACTTTTTATGTAATCCCCAAAATCCTGTAGGTACAGTATTTAGCCACGAGGATCTCTCTCAATTAGCGGAACTTGCCCACCAGTACAACGTCGCCATCTTTAGCGATGAAGTACACGCTCCATTGGTCTACTCAGATTCTGAATTCGTTCCCTTCCTGGCTGTCAGTGAGACTGCTCGAAAAGTTGGAATATGTGTGACTGCAGCCAGCAAGAGTTGGAATTTAGCGGGTCTCAAATGCGCCACCATTATTACTGCCGATGAGTTCTGGAAAGAGAAGGCGCTCTCAATGCCGCCAGCCGTGCACTATCGAGCTTCACTCCTAGGAGCCCTTGCTGCAGCTAAAGCATATGAATGTATTGAGTGGCTAGATGCAGTAATGCGAACGCTGGATCGAAATCGTAAGTTTCTGCAGGATCAATTGGCCGCAAAGTTGCCCCAGGTTCGTTATCGCATTCCTGACTTTGGATATTTGGCGTGGCTCGATTTTACAGATGCCCAACTTGGAGCGGACCCAACTTCGGTGATTCTCGAGCGGGCGAAAGTTTCCTTGAACCCTGGTCATTCCTTCAGCCCGCACTCGCATCAATTTTCTCGACTTAATTTTGCGACCAGTCTGGAGATCATTGAAGCTGCGGTGGATCGCATTGCAGAACTGATAAAGACGTCATGAGCTCCCCAGAAAAATTTGATGTCGTCATTATTGGTGCTGGTCATAACGGTCTGGTCGCTGCCACATACTTGGCCAAGGCCGGTCTCTCTGTAGCCGTGCTAGAAGCCACTGCTTCTGTGGGCGGCGCCACCGTTAGCCAACAAGTCTTTCCAGATTTCGATGCCCGGCTCTCTCGCTATTCATATTTGATCTCACTTCTGCCCGACAAGATCATCACCGACTTAGATCTGGATTTTGCAGTTAAGTCCCGAGCGGTCGCCTCCTTTACCCCAATCTTTGAAAGCCAGCGTCATTCTTCGCTTTTGGTCACCACCGAGGCGTCTGAACA
>CANBRH010000050.1 GCA_947371865.1 Actinomycetota bacterium | reverse complement strand
TCGGTCGGGTAACTGACCAAGACTGGATCTAGGCTGGCATTGGCTATCAAGACTTGAGTAAGTAAAGAACGTTGCGGATGATCAATAATTTCTTCTTGGGTCAAGCGACCTTGATCCAACAACTCTTGCATGACGGTGTGGTCGTAGCTGAGTTGGGTCAACTTTCCTGAGCGATAGCGATAGCACCTGGAGTCACCCACGTGTAGAAGTTCGACTTCCTTTTCGTTGAGGTAAAGCGCGGTAAGAGTCGTGCCCATTCCGGATAGCGCAGGATTGGTATCGACTCTCTCCTCAAGTTGGTGCACGATTTCGAAAGCGATATTGAGGAAAAGATCTTCGCGCGATTCGACATCTACTTGGGGGTCATCGAGGATCGGCTTCAGTTCGACCAAAGTTTGGATAGCAATGGTGGATGCCACTTCGCCGGCGGCATGCCCGCCCATTCCGTCGGCTACGGCAACTAGGCGCGGGGACACCAGTGCTGAATCTTCATTGCCATCACGAACGAGTCCCAAATCCGATTCGGCAAGAGTTTTAAAAACCCACATCGAATCTCGACCTCCTCGGTTGGATAAAGAACTTTTGCAACTACAGGTATGTAGCCTAACGGTGCTAATCTCCCTCGCAAGAAGCGCGAGTGGCGGAACGGCAGACGCGCACGGTTCAGGTCCGTGTACTCGCAAGGGTGTAGGGGTTCAAATCCCCTCTCGCGCACATGTTGATTTACGCGCATCGCGGTGCCCGAAGGGTTTACCCTGAACATACCTTGCTGGCCTATGAAGAGGGCATCAGACAAGGTGCCGATGGCTTTGAATGCGATATTCGGCTCACTAAAGATGGCGAAATGATCTGTTGGCATGATTCCGATACATTGCGGATGGCCGGCAAAAAAGTAAAGATCGCTGCCACGACTTTCGCCGATCTCGCCTTTGCTGCCCCGATGAAATTTGAAGTCCTTTTAGGTTTGGCGATTACCCACAAGAAGAATCTGGCAGTTGAAACTAAACATCCGGTTCCAACCGGCGGTGCTATCGAACGCGCGCTCTTGAAATTGCTTGAAGAGAAGAAAAACGAAATCGATGCCAGCGGAATCTGGATAACCATTATGTCTTTTTCCGTTCAGGCAGTTCAGCGCGTCAAGAAGGCACCCTTTGAACGAGTCTTTTTGATTGAGAGACCGCTCTTTCTACAAAACAACCCCGCCCCAATCTTGGGACCTGGGGTACATATTGTTCGCAAAAACCCTGGCTTGGTTGCGCAGATGCATAAGCAAGGGAAAAAAGTTTTTGTGTGGACCGTTAACGATGACGCAGATGTTCGCCTCTGCAATGATCTTGGGGTCGATGTGATCATGAGCGATACTCCTGGGCAAGCCAGAGCTGCACTCGGTTACTCTTAGAACATGACGCGTTATGCCTATTTAGGTCCTGCCGGGACTTTTACCGAAGCCGCATTACGTCAAATTACAACCGACGATGATGAACTCGTTCCTTATGCAAATGTCACTGCCGCTCTCGATGCGGTGCGCACCGGCGCTGCAGCCAAAGCTCTCGTACCGATTGAAAATTCAATCGAAGGCGTCGTTGCTAGAACTCTTGACGAACTAGCCGCGGGCGAGCCACTTGTTATTTCTGGTGAAACCACCCTTCCAGTCTCTTTTGCTTTGATGGTCCTACCAGAAAATGTTGGTAAAACTATCGAACGCATTGGCACACACCCACATGCCGAAGCCCAGTGCCGCACATTTGTTGCCCGCCAATGGCCCGATGCTGAAATTATGGAAACACCTTCGACCGCAGCTGCTGCGGCCGGTTTAGTTACCCGAAATTACGATGCTGCGATAGCTTCCAGCTTCGCCGCCGAAAAATATGGTCTCGCGATCATCGCTGACAATATCGGCGATAACGAAGGAGCAGTTACTCGCTTTGTTGTAGTTGAAAAGCCAGGGGATATGCCAGCTCCGACCGGCAATGATCGCACCTCGCTGGCGGCTTTCATCGATATAGATCACGCCGGCGCTCTCCTTGAGATTCTGACCGAGTTTGCCAATCAAAATGTCAACCTCACTTTCATTCAGAGTCGCCCCACAGGGCGCGAACTTGGCCATTACCACTTCATCATTGATGCTGAAGGGCATATCGATGATTTGCCAGTTCACACAGCCATCGATAATTTACGGAAAATTTGCGATGAAATTCGCTTCCTCGGTTCCTACCAACGCGGTCCACGCACGGCTCGTTCCAGTTAATCCTCGGTAGACTTAACGCATGATTGATTTAAAGGTTATTCGCGATAATCCTGACGCCGCGCGCAAATCCCAGAGCGTACGCGGGGAGAGCCCGGATCTCATCGATCAAGTAATTGCCGCCGATGATGCCCGCAGAACTGCAATTGTCGAGTTCGAGAAGTACCGAGCCGAGCAAAATATTCTCTCCAAAGCGGTAGGTGCTGCCAAAGGCGATGAGAAGACCGCTCTTCTCGAGAATGCTAAAGAGCTAGCGCAGAAAGTTAAAGTTGCTGATTCTGCGCGCGCGGTCGCCGAAGAAAATTCTCGTCAGATACTTCTACAGATTTCTAATCTGATTGACCCAGCCGCCCCAGTCGGTGGCGAAGCAGATTTTGTAGTTTTGGAAGAAGTCGGGACTCCGCGCGATTTCGCTGCCGAAGGTTTTGAAGCAAAAGACCATGTCGAGCTAGGCAAAATTTTAAAAGCGATTGATACCGAACGTGGTGCCAAAGTATCGGGCGCTCGCTTCTATTACTTAACCGGCATGGGTGCGCTGTTGGAGTTTGCACTAGTTAATTACGCCATATCGTCCGCGACCAAAGCGGGTTTTACCCCCGTTATTCCACCGGTTTTGGTTAAGCCACCAGCTATGGAGGGCACAGGTTTCTTGGGTCAAGCAGCCGAAAATGTTTTTCATCTGGAAGAAGATGATTTCTACTTAGTCGGCACTTCAGAGGTTCCATTGGCTGCTTATCACATGGACGAAGTCTTAGATGGCGACAGCTTGCCGCTGCGCTACGCGGGTTATTCCTCTTGCTTCCGACGTGAAGCCGGAACGTATGGCAAGGATACTCGAGGGATTATTCGCGTTCATCAATTCGACAAGGTCGAAATGTTTACCTTTACTCGACCTGAAGAAGCTGAAGCCGAACATCAACGCTTGCTGCAATGGGAGAAAGATTTTCTTAATGCCATGGAGATCCCTTACCGCGTTATTGATGTTGCTTCCGGTGATCTTGGTTCCAGTGCCATTCGTAAATTCGACTGTGAAGCCTGGATACCAACACAAGGGGCTTATCGCGAAGTTACCAGCACCTCAAACTGCACCGAGTTTCAGGCACGTCGCTTGAATATTCGCTACAAAGATGCAGATGGCACAAAGGCAGTCGCGACTCTCAACGGAACCTTAGTTGCTATCCCTCGCATGATCGTTGCCATTCTTGAGAATCACCAACAACCAGATGGATCTGTAAATGTGCCCAAGGCGCTGCGCCCATTCTTGGGTGTAGACACTTTGGTGCCTGCGTGAGTATTCCTGGCCGCCGTCCGAAGTTAATCGCCACCGATCTTGATGGCACGATCGTTGCCGATTATGGATTTATTTCACAACGCACCATTGCGGCATTCACCGATGCTCACAACTTGGGCATCGAAATCTTCTTCGTAACCGGACGACCACCACGGTGGATGCAAGAGATTAAAGATACTTTCGGTTTCGGAAACGCTATCTGCGCCAACGGCGCAATGCTCTTTGATCTTCCCACTCAGCGAGTGATCGAAGAGTGGTTGATGCCAGTCGATGCGCAACTTCAAGTTGCCTCAAAATTACGCGCGGCCATTCCTACCATCTCATTTGCCTTGGAATACGGTGAAAGATTTCACCGCGAGATTGCATATATTCCTCGATGGGATGTCGGCATGGATAACATCGGGGTCGAACGTATCGAGACTTTGATGACTCAACCAGCTTTCAAGATTTTGGCTCGTTGCTCGGATGGCGATCTCACCTCTGATGAGATGCTCGATATTGCCCTTCGTGAACTAGATGGCATCGCCACTGTGACCCATTCCAATGGCGTCGATTCGTTGTTAGAAATTTCCGCCGTAGGCGTCTCTAAAGGACTTACTTTGGCAAGAATGGCGGCGAGGGCGGGTCTGACGGCTGATGATTGCGTCAGCTTTGGCGATAACCCCAATGACTTTTCGATGTTGGAGTGGGCTGGCCGCTCTTGGGCTATGGCTGATGGCCATCCCGATGCGGCTAAGTACGCCAAATTCATTGCCCAACCCCACCAAGACGATGGCGTTGCCATGGTGATCGAAGAGCTCTTGCGCCTGCCCGAATAAACTCCAGCAAAAGTTCTCGGTTTTGAGCCCGCCTGCCCCTAACGGTAAGTTTGCCCACGGAGGGCTCGCATAGCGGCCGAGTGCACCGGTCTTGAAAACCGGCAAGGGAAACCTTCGAGGGTTCAAATCCCTCGCCCTCCGCCAGTTTCACTGCCTTCGGGCCAGTCTCATTTGGTTCGGACACAGACCTGTGGCTGATTTCATAGCCTATTAAGCCCGTGCGACCTAGCGGATACCTATCGAACCGATGACACTTCTCTTATCTATGCCCGCCGATAGCTAATTGGTGGGCGGTTTCGAACCGTAATTTAAGAGGAGTGACTAGGTGGCAACAGGAGTTTTCTCTAATGGGCGCGCCAAGAT
>CANBRH010000049.1 GCA_947371865.1 Actinomycetota bacterium | reverse complement strand
CACTCCGAGCGCCGCGCCATTCATGGCGAAGGCGATGAGCTCGTTAATCGCAAAATCAAGGCAGCCCTAGCTAACGAGATCACCCCTATCTTCTGTATTGGAGAAGAGCTCGCGATCCGCGAGGCCGGAACCCATGTCGAGCATGTGCTCAGCCAGGTCCGAAATGGCCTCAAAGGCTTTCATAAGCCAGACCTCAAGAAGATTGTCCTGGCTTACGAGCCGGTCTGGGCTATTGGCACAGGAAAGACTGCGACCCCAGAAGATGCTCAAGAAGTCTGCGCTGCGATTCGTGGCGAATTAGTCACAATCGGCGGAGAAGAGATCGCCGCAGGCGCTCGAATTCTCTACGGGGGCTCGGTAAAGTCAGCAAATGCGCCCGAAATCATGAAACAACCAGATGTTGATGGTGCACTCGTCGGGGGAGCATCGCTCGATCCTGAGGAATTTGCCCGGATTGTGAAGTTTCATACCGCTCTTTAGGGAGCCTTAGCCGTGTATCCTAGGCGCCCGTAGCCTGATTTAGTCCTTGATGGGCTGATATTAACCTTTTCGCATAACGCTGGTTTGGAGAAAAAGAAGTGGTCTTAGCACTGTCGATTCTGTTGGTTATTACCAGCGTCCTGATGATCATGCTCGTGCTCTTACATAAGGGCAAAGGCAGTGGTCTCTCCGACCTTTTTGGCGGCGGCGTCTCCTCTACTTACGGTGGATCTTCCGTGGTCGAGCGCAACTTGGACAGAATCACGATCGTCGTAGGCGGACTCTGGTTCTCGGGCGTCATCGCACTCAGTTTGGTCTTGAAGAAGTAGTTCAGTTCGCAAATTTTTCTTACAGCAGGTCAATCAAGGGAGTTAAACGATGGGTAGTGCAATCCGCGGTAGTCGCGTCGGTGCAGGTCCAATGGGCGAAGCCGAGCGTGGCGAGGCCATCCCACGGTTTCGAGTTTCGTATTGGTGTGCAAATGGCCACGAGACCCGTCCCTCCTTTGCCGAAGATGGCACAGTCCAGATTCCAGAAGAGTGGGATTGCCCGCGATGTGGTTTTCCAGCTGGCTTAGATAAAGAAAACCCACCTATGCCTTTGAAGAACGAGCCTTACAAGACTCACTTGGCATATGTAAAAGAGCGTCGCACCGAAGCTGAAGCCGAGAAGATTCTCGCCGATGCGTTGGCTCGCCTGCGCGGGGAAGACTAAATTTCCTAGAGCGCTTTTAACGCCTCTAGCAATTCAGTAATACCGCGTTCGCGATCCTTTAAGTGGATCCTTACTAATGGGAAAGCGCGACTACTCAGTGCCGCACCATCACCCAAGGCTTGAGCCATCAACAAAGTATGAAATCCAAAGTCCTTGCCAGGAATGGCGAGATCAACTTTGCTTTCACCGGTTATTTGGATGAAAGCGCCATTGTGTTGGCCGCCTTTATGGAATTGTCCGGTCGAGTGTAGGAACCGTGGACCCCAGCCAAATGTTGTACCACGTTCGGTCTTTCTCGCAATGATCTCGCGGGTCTTGAGAATTTCGTCGTCGATTCCTCGCGCCAGATAAGCCATGATGGCTACATAATGGGTCGAAGTTTCAAAGAAACCTTGCAATCCAGCCACTAAAGATTCAGCAGGTTTATCCGAGTACAGTGCGAGAACTTCATTCTCGAATGCAGGTGTTGGTTGAATAACAACACCATCACTCCAGCTGGAAAGAATTTCACCCGTGCGCTCTTTTGCTTCGGTGACATTTGGTTGGTTAAAGGGATCGATGGCTAATGCTCGGCTGAGGAGTGCGGTTACCCATTCCCACAATATGAAATGCTCGCCCAGGGAACCGGTCACAACAAGATCTGCATGAGCGCCGGCTGAGAAACCAACTTTGAGCGCGTTACCCGCAATCGGGGAGTCAGAATTCTCAATGACAATGGGCAATCGACCAGTTTGATTCTTGCCTGTGGATTCAGCCACAAGTTGTTCAATCCAGTCCGAAATACCAGGGACGTTCGAACCAGCATCGAAGAAGGCGACGGACTGGTCGGTCTGCGAAAAAAGCAGCTCCGCCAAAACAATAGCCACGGAATTTTGCTCGGTGAAAGTTGCAGCAGCGGCAGCAGCATCATCAAGAAGCAAAGAAACATCTACGCCGAGAAGAGCCGCCGGAACCAAGCCAAAAGCGCTCAATGCGCTGTAGCGACCTCCAACCTTCGGGTCTGCATTTATTGTGCGGAGTCCATCTGCTCGGGCAGATTGATCGAGTGGCGAACCCGGATCTGTAACCATAACGATGTGGTCTTCTGGTTTAAGTCCAGCCGTGATCAGGAGTTCTGTGAAAAGGGCTTTTTGTGATGCAGTCTCGATGGTGCTGCCTGATTTAGAACCAACAACAATCACACTGTTTTTCAAATCAGTTGGAATCGCTGCCCGAATTTGGGTTGGGTCAGTGGAGTCCAGGACCGAGAGCTTCTTCCCAAAGGTTTTCCCAATAACTTCCGGCGCCAGTGAAGAACCACCCATTCCACAAAGGATCACGTTCGAGAGATTGTTGGACCTTGCCCAAGCGGATAGCGCATCTAGCTCGGGGAGTAGATCACGAGAAGAGAACGGAAGATCTACCCAGTTCAGCCGCACCGCAGCTTCTGGTGCTGCTTCGGCACCCCAAAGAGTTGGATCCTTCTCTTTGATCCGGGCGGCAGATGCCACCAAGTCATGTACTCGAGCGGATTCGGGAATAAACGCCGATAGAGCCGCTCCTGAAAGAGAGATACTCATTAAATTGCCTTTCCTTTTTTGGAAGCTTCCTCGAGATTGCCGAGGAGTTCCTGCCATGCTTTGGCAAATTTGGCAACACCATCGTCTTCCAAATCTCTTACTATCTTTACCAAATCGATTCCTGCAGCAGCGAGTGAAATTAAATGTGATTTGGCTTCTGCAAAATGCGTTGTAATCGAATCGCCAGTGATCTCTCCATGAAGCCTCACTTCATTGAGCGTTGCTTCGGGCATAGTGTTGACACAATGCGGGGCAACCAAGTCAACGACATAGCGAGTGGAGTCGTAGGTCTTATCCTTTACGCCAGTGGATGCCCAGAGTGGTCTTTGGGCGTTAGCGTCGCGAGCGGCCAATTTTGCCCAGCGAGGGGAAGCAATAACTTCTAGAAAAGCTTCGTATGCCAATCGAGCATTAGCAATGGCGGCTTTTCCGCGAAGTGGTGAATTAGGCTGAGCTAGATCAAGTTGGCGATCAACCTCAGTATCGATTCGACTGATAAAGAAGGATGCCACCGAATTAATCTCTGAAATAGGCAAGTTGTGGGTTACACGTCGTTCAAGACCACGGAGATAAGCATCAATAACCTTTCGGTATCGATCTACTGAAAAAATCAAAGTGACATTGACGCTAATTCCTTCAGCGGTAAGTTCCTCGATTGCGGGCAATCCTTCCAGTGTTGCAGGAACTTTGATCAGCAAATTGGGTCGAGCCACTATGTTCCAGAGGGTTTTTCCACGCGCGATCGTGGCAGAAGTGTCATATGCCAGTTCAGGATCGACTTCTATGCTGACACGACCATCTTGCCCTTGAGTTCTGGCAAATGTTTCCATGAAGAGATCGCAAGCCTGACGGACATCGTCGGTAGTCAACTGAGTGACGATCTCTTGGATAGATGCTCCGCGCTCGGCCATAGCCGTGATGTCAGCCTGGTATTTATCTGAACCAGCTATCGCTGCTGAAAAAATACTGGGATTAGTGGTTACGCCCACTACGTGAGAAGTTGAAATCAATTCTGCGAGTGAACCACTTTCAAGCCGGTCTCGTGAGAGGTCGTCCAGCCAGATAGAGACTCCTGCATTCGATAGCGCTGTCAGTGACTCTTGCGAATGATCCATCGTGTTCTCCTTGAGATAGTGTGATTTACGACGGGCTATTGAGCCGCTTTAGCAATGGATCTTTTCGCTGCTGCTACGACATTTTCAGGGGTGAACCCATATTCGGCGAAGAGGACATTTGCGCTGGCTGAGGCACCAAAATGGTCTAGTGAAACAATCTCGCCCGCATCCCCGACATACTCTCGCCAACCTTGAGCGACTCCTGCTTCGACACTTACTCGTGCTTTGATCGAAGCTGGTAGAACGCTGGCGCGATAACTCTCGGGCGACTCTTCGAACCACTCCAAACTTGGCGCACTCACCACTCGAGCAGGGATTCCTTCGGCGGCCAAAAGTTCAGCCGCGCTAACAGCAACATGAACTTCAGAGCCAGTCGCAATCAAAATAACGATTGGAGTTTGTGCAGGTTCAATCAGAATGTATGCACCATTAGTAACACCTTCGGCGCTATTGAAAGATGAGCGATCCACAGTAGGCAAGTTTTGTCGGGATAGGGCAATTCCGGTTGGCTTGGCTCGCTTGATGATTTCTCGCCAGGCAATCGCAGTTTCGTTGGCATCGGCAGGTCGCACCACGGTGAGATTTGGAATCGCGCGAAGCGCAGCTAGATGCTCAACGGGTTGGTGAGTAGGGCCATCTTCACCAAGACCGATCGAATCATGGCTCCAGACGAATGTAACGGGAAGATTCATGAGCGCGGCGAGTCGAACGGCTCCGCGCATATAGTCACTAAAGACCAGGAAGGTTCCACCAAAAGGTTTGGTTAAACCATGAAGAGCGATGCCGTTGAGTATTGCGCCCATTGCATGCTCTCGAATTCCAAAGTGAATGATTCGACCGTAAGGATTGGC
>CANBRH010000048.1 GCA_947371865.1 Actinomycetota bacterium | reverse complement strand
ATTCATTGGCGAAGCGCTCTCGCGCTCGGACGTTCCGCTTACCCCACAAACGGCGACGCTGCGAGATATTGCCAGTGAAATTGAATGGGCCAAAGTCCTCGAGATTGGCTCAGATGAATATGTGGAGGCGGCAGTAGCCGCAAGCCGGGAGCTGCGTTTTGCAAACAATAAGAGCAACCGCACTAATTTGGAATTCGTTTCGAAAGTCTATGAGGCATATGAAACCCTGAAACGCCAAGAACGCAGTATTGATTTCGAGGATGTGCTGCTCTTGACCGTTGGAATGTTGGAAGAAGATCGTGATGTCCGAGAGCGAATTCGCGACCAATATCGTTATTTCACAGTGGATGAGTACCAGGATGTATCACCGTTGCAGGAACGACTATTGCAGTTGTGGTTGGGCAATCGTGATGACATTTGCGTGGTGGGAGATGCAGCCCAAACTATCTATTCCTTCGCTGGCGCCTCATCTGCCTATCTCTTGAACTTCTCCCAGAAGTATCCAGAAGCGAAGGTCATTCGCCTAACTCGAGGTTATCGATCTACGCCGGAGATCATTAATTCCGCCAATGCGATTTTGCGTCAGGGAAATCTCCAGGCTGAAAGCGGCATGGAACTCTCCTCCATGAATGACCATGGAGTAAAACCGTTGATTCACCGCAGCAGTTCAACCGCTGATGAAGTTAAAGAAGTTGTCGGCCGGATAAAGTCGCTAATCGATAATCGCAGCGACCAGGATGTCGAACACCTTGAGATAGCTGTACTCGCGCGCACTAATGCGCAACTCACTTCCTTCGAAAACGCCTTACAACAATCCCAAATACCCACCCAATTAAAAAGTGCTGAACGATTCTTTGAGCGTGCAGATGTAAAAGATGCGATGCGCGTCATCAGAAGTGCATCCGTATTGCCTCCCGAAGATGGCGATTGGTATTCAGATCTAGTTTCAGTACTGCGACCATTTGGCGACTCGGATTATGTGCAGGCATTCTTACGTTTGGCTCGTTTGCTCAAAGCTGACGGCGCTACTTCGATGCGTACCTTTTTGCGCGAACTTGAAGATCGCGCAGAGCAAAATAATCCGCCAACCCTGCCGGGCGTATTGCTAGCAACTCTCCATGCAGCCAAAGGGCTGGAATGGGATCACGTCTTCTTGGTTGGTATCGCCGATGGCGTGCTACCGATGGGTAACGACATTAATGAAGAGCGCCGTTTGTTTTATGTGGGCTTAACGCGAGCAAAAGAACAGGTTCACCTCTCTTATGCTGGGACGCCAAGCCCATTCTTAGCCGCTCTCAAATAATTAATAATTGAGTTGCATCTGCGGCTGACTTTCCTTTACTCTAACGATTCAAGGTTCTCGAGCATCGAGAATATAAGCGAGAGGGGTAGGACGATGAAGATGACTTCAACCATCGGCTCTATTTCTGCTGCGCAAAAGTCAGTTGAAATCGCTGCTTTTGGTCTTCTCGCAGGTTTTGATGCCACCTATTCACGCACCACAGTGTGGGCAACACCGGCGGCTACCTATTTTGCAGCCAATACCGACCACGCCAATTACACAAAGTATGGAAAATGCGGAACTTGGAGTTCTATCGGATAACCCGATCGAAACGCCAAAAGGCCGCAAATCCATTACTGGATTTAGCGGTCTTTTTTATTTTCCGCACTCAGTGCCAACAGCACCAAATGAAGATCAAGATCAAACAGAACGAAGCGAAGAAAAACTAAGAAAAAGGGGAGGTGGGAACAATGACTGTTCTCTTTAGCGAACTGCTAGTACCAGGCTGGGCCGAGGGAGTCGACGCCAAGGTTGGGTTACGTGATGTAACTGCGCCTTCAGATGGCTACGACAGCGCCTATGGCACTTCTGCGCCGGGCTTTAATTTGCCCTGCCACTCTGTCGACCCCGAAACTTTCTTCGCCGAGACTCCAGCAATGATCGCCTTTGCTAAGTCTCTCTGTGGTGAATGCCCGGTTCGTAGTGCTTGTTTGGAAGGCGCGCTCTCTCGCGCTGAGCCGTGCGGCGTATGGGGCGGCGAGCTCTTCGACGATGGTCGGGCAGTGTTGGCTAAGCGTCAGCCTGGGCGTCCGAGGTTGGAACGGAAGGATATGGAATTAGCTGGCTAATTCCCACAAAGACAGAGAATTAGCTGGCTAATTCCCACAAAGACAGAGAATTAGCTGGCTCATTCTTTTTAAACACTAGCTAGAGGTTTGAGATCAGGAAACCACGAGAGCGCTTCATCTCGGAAATTTCCCTCAGCCTCAAGTTGGCAGAAGATGCCAGTAGTACCCAAAGTGACTCGGTGAATCAGCACGTACTCCGGCGGTAGATTGAGTTGAAAGCCAATCTTGGCTGTGGGATTGCGCGGATCTCCTACACGAGCGCTCTGCTCTCGTAACCATTCCCGCGAATACCTAAAGGTTTGAGTGCGAAGTGGCGAGACCAATGGCACCAGAAATTCCAAGACTAAATTGGGATCGACATCGACCTCGGGCAGGATGAAGCCATCCTCTTTAAATCCTTGATACAACGCCTCCGCATCATCATCCAGTGCACTTTTCAGTAGGCGCTTCATTGGTTCTGGGAAACCATTAGGCAGGCGATTGCAAGCACCAAAATCTAGAACTCCTAAGCGGCCATCATCGAGCAAGCGAAAGTTTCCAGGATGAGGATCAGCATGCAACAGCCCGGCGCGATCGGGAGAGGTGAAGTGAAAACGAGCCAATTTTATCCCCGCGCTGTTGCGCTGAGCGCGAGTTCCTTTGGCAATGATCTTAGAAAGTGGGGTTCCGTCCAGCCATTCACTCACAATGACTTTGTCCGATGCCATTACCAATTTTGGAATTGCAATATCGGGATCGCCTTCGAAAACCTCGGAATATTTCTGCTGGGCTTCGGCTTCAAATCGGTAGTCAACTTCTTCAATAATTCGTGCGCGCAGCTCTTCCAAGATTGGTTTCATCTCGAGACCAGGCATAAAGAGTTGGAAGATTTTGGCAAAGCGTTGAATCTGATTGAGATCGGAGATGAGCGCCTCTCCGGCACCGGGGTACTGAATCTTTACTGCAACGGTTCGTCCATCTTTCCAAACAGCTTTATGCACTTGTCCGATGGAAGCAGAGGCAGCCGGTTTGTCGTTAAAAAGCGAGAAGTGATCGCGCCAATCTTCACCGAGTTCTTTTGCGAGGACACTGTGGACCACACGGGCAGGAAGTGGAGGTGCCGCTTCTTGGAGTTTTGTCAGAGTCTCTCGATAAGGCTTGGCAATCTCTTCTGGAAGTGCAGCCTCGAAAACAGAGAGAGCCTGACCGAACTTCATTGCTCCGCCCTTGAGTTCGCCTAAGACTTTGAAAACTTGTTCGGCGGTCTTCTCTTGAATTTCGCTGAAGACCATCGTTCCCGATTGGCCAACAAGTTGGCGACCAAAACCGACCACGCTTCGCCCGGCAAGTGACAAGGGGAGTGAAGCCATTTTTGCGGTTCGAGTTGTTGCAGAACGGGGAATCTCATTAGCCATTAGCCAATTGTTATATAACTCCGAGACATCCGCAGAAGATGTGAGGCTGCCAGTAAATGTGTTCTGGATTACAAATATCGAGCAGATCGAATCGGATTGATTTTTCAGTCAGAGGCGAGCGCCCCGTATCAGCAAATTGAATGACACTTGCTGCCGCTACGCCTGCAATTGTTGCGGTGCTTGCACTTGAGAGCTCGGGTGCTCGCTCTAGAACATCGGAAAGTTCAACTAAACCTTGAATCTTGTGTGCTCCAAATTTCTGCATTCCCACACAGCGAAGACACGGACTCACCCCAGGAATCACTAATGGCCCGACTTCGATGAAGCTTTCGGTGAGATGAGAGATCTGTAAATGCGCCACGCCTTCGCTCATCCACCGTTGAATGTAGTCGGGTTGTGCGGTTTCGGCAGAAATAATTAAATCGGGAATGGAAGGGAAGAGTGCGGGTGCGACTGGTAGAAGTTGAGCAGATTGAAGAATCTTGATGATGGTCTCTTCTCGGGTTTTCCCTACATCTGCCAGGGATACGTTCAGGCCGCAGATGTCCTCGACTCGTATGGGCAGGGAGTTTTCGCGCTTGCTAGAAGAAGGAATGAGCGAGCGCCCGCCGGAAATTATTTTTGTTTGGCTAAACCCGCTAGCCTGCAAAATGGCGAAGATAGAGATGGCCAATCGTGACGAGCCAAAGATCAAAATAGCGAAGTTAATCCGTGCTCGTACCAGTTCTTTGCCATCGTGATGGAAAGCTGAATTCCACGAGGCCAAATTCGCTTCTGGGGTTAAGCGCAGATCGGAAGTCCGCTGGCTCTCCGAGGTAAGACGAGCCGGGGCCGACATTTTTTCATCTGAAACGATCAACAGATTGGCATGGAGCAATTCTGAGAGTGCGGAGAAGATTTCTTCCTGGGTAAAGATTTCATGGGAGAGGAATTCACCCACCGTGCGAGCGCCATCGAGGTGGGCTAGGAACCCGCGCAATCCGCGCCCTGGAAAGAGCACGCCACCTCGCGCTGTGCCTACATATATTTTGTTGCCTTCCGGTGGCAGCTCGGGAATTTCCACAGTTCGGACCCCAGGTTTGAGCCGCACATACGCTGAGCTTGAAATATCGCATGCGGTGGCGTTGAGATCTTTCACGGGGGAGAGAATGCGCTAAAGCTGAGAGTGCAGGCGGCCAACGGGAGCGCAGATGTGGATGAGCGCAGAGAAAATTGTTGTGAGCGAGAAAAACAAAACGCCCCGGGTTGTTACCCGAGGCGTTTCGCTACATTTTGTGAGTTATGCCTTGCCCAAAATACGGTTGACCTTTGTGCCACATACTGGGCAGATGCCCTGTGCCATGCGACGACCAGAATCAGAGACTTTGACGTGTCCTTCGAAGGACCGCTTCTCCTTGCACTTTACGCAGTAGGCCTCACCCTTGTATTCCTCAGCCATATTGACCCTCCCATCGCTGCA
>CANBRH010000047.1 GCA_947371865.1 Actinomycetota bacterium | reverse complement strand
CTTATCAGCCACAACTTTGAGGTAGTGCTCTAGCGGGCTCAGACCCGTAGTAAAGCCCTGAGTTTCACTTATCTGGCCAATCACTAGCCGTTCAAATGTGAGTGCTTGGAGACGAACTGCTTCGGGTCCCAAATCAGCAAGAAGTCCAGAGGATTTGGCGAATAAGTAGTCACCGGTCAAAATCGCAACGGTATTACCCCAGCGATTGTTGGCACTTTGAACTCCGCGTCGAAGTGGCGCCTCGTCCATAACATCATCGTGATAGAGAGTTGCCAGATGCGTGAGTTCGCACACCACAGCGGCTTGAATGACTTCGTACTTAGAAGAATCTCCGAATTGCGCAGCAAGTAAAGTTAAGAGAGGACGTAGTCTTTTGCCACCTGCTTCAACTAGGTGTCGTGAAGTTTCAACGAGTAAAGGGTAATCTCCTTCAATTTCAGTTCGAAGAAGTGCTTCAACTCGCACCATGTCGGTGACAAGTGCTGCTTCGAGCTGTGGATCAATATTGGCGATCCCAATAGTTGACATTAAGCGAGGAAATTCGCGAACGTCTGTGCAGTATTAAGAAGAAGTGAAGGGTAGACGCCCAAAACAATGGTCACAACCGCGCAGACTGTTATTGCGATGCGGGTCATCACCGAAGGAATTACTACGGTGACCGAATCACTTGTTGGTTCGGTAAAGAACAACATAACCACGATGCGGAGATAGAAGAATGCGGCAACGGCACTGGAGAGCACACCAACCACGACAACCAGGATATTTCCGGATTCATAGGCAGCGTTGAAAAGTGAAAACTTTCCGATGAATCCACTGGTTAGCGGAATTCCGGCAAAGCTAATCAAGAAGAGCACAAAAGTTCCGGCGATGAGTGGTGACTTCTTACCCAAGCCCACCCAGCGGTTGAGGTCAGTTACTTCACCAGCGGAGTCGCGAACCAAAGTCACAATTCCGAATGCACCGAGAGTTGTGAATCCATAGGCAACGACATAAAAGAGTGAAGCTTGAAGTCCGGCTTTATTAAGGGCGATGACACCAGTCAGCAAGAATCCAGCGTGAGCAATAGAGGAAAAGGCTAAGGCGCGCTTAACGTCGCGTTGGGCAATAGCTGCGATCGCGCCAACAGCCATAGTCAGAATTGAAATTGTGGTGATGATTGGCTTCCACTCCCACTGGGCAGCGGAGAGACCGACGTAAAAGATACGAAGCGTCGCACCAAAAGCGGCAACTTTGGTACAAGCGGCCATAAAGCCGGTGATTGGGGTTGGGGCTCCTTGGTAAACATCGGGGGTCCATGAGTGGAACGGAACCGCTCCAACTTTGAAAAGCAGTCCCACACTAAGGAAGGCAATGCCAATCAAAAGGAAGATGTCATTGCCATTGCCTGCAGAGATGGCATTTGCGATACCAGTCAAGGAGAGTGAGCCGGAATATCCATAAAGGAATGCCGAACCAAAGAGGAAGAAGGCAGAGGAGAAGGCACCGAGAAGAAAGTATTTCAGCGCAGCCTCTTGAGAGAGCAAGCGCCTGCGGCGGGAGAGTCCAGCCATCAAATAAAGAGGCAATGAAAGAACCTCGAGGGCTACGAACAAAGTGATGAGATCTGTTGCCATCGGAAAGAGCATCATTCCGGAGACGGCAAAGAGGGTCAGTGGGAAAATTTCCGTTTGTTGCTTGCCAGTCTGAATGGCTGAACGTTCTTCTTCCGATCCTGGAATGGCAGATGCCTGAGCGGCAAAGTTATCCTGATCGGCAATAAAGAGAATTCCGATAAAAGCCAGCACCAAGACCGTGCCTTGAAAAAATATGGAGGCTCCGTCAATCGCAACTGAATTTACGGCGGCCGAAAGTGATCGCTCGCTATGAATACGTATGATTTGAACAAAGGCCAACACCAAAGAACCGAGTGAGATCCCAAGCTGGGCAGTCGCACGAATGGTCTTTCCTAAAAATGCTTCAACGAGAACTCCAAGAAGGGCTCCCCCGAGAACAATGAGAATTGGCGCAAGGAGTGAGTAATTGAGTACTGGAGCGGAAAACATCACTTACCTGCCTTAGGCGCTGGATCGGTAACCCCTGCGTGGGTCATCACGGTATGTGACGCGGGGTTAATGGCATCGAGCAGTGGCTTCGGGAAGAAGCCGAAAATAACTAGAAGAGCAATGACCGGAGCGACTGAAATCTTTTCACGCAGATTCAAATCTTTGAGGTCTTCGTTTCCAGGGGTCGTTGGACCATGCAGAGATTTCTGAATAACGATCAGAACATAAAGTGCGGCAAGAACGATGCCGGTAGTTCCGAAGATTGCTGCGACCGGATACCTAGTAAAGGTACCGACGAGAACCAAGAACTCGCTGACGAAGCTGGAGAGGCCAGGAAGAGCCAAGGCAGACATACCTGCCAAGAAGAAGGTCCAAGCAAGAACTGGAGTTACCCGTTGGAGTCCACCAAAATCTTCAATGTTGGAAGATTTACGGCGGGAAACCATCCAGCCTGCTGCAAGGAATAAGGCGCCGGTCGAGAAGCCGTGGTTAACCATATAAAGCGTTGCGCCAGAAAGTCCTTGAGAGGTCATCGCAAAGATTCCAAGGGTGATAAAACCGAAGTGCGAAATTGAAGTGAAGGCGATCAGTCCATTGATCTCTTTCTGGCCGATCGCTAGGAAGGCGCCATACAGAATGGAGATCAAGGAGAGAACAATAATCATTGGGGTAAAGGTCTTTGCGGCTTCAGGGAAAAGCGCGATACAGAAACGGATCATCCCGTATGTACCGACTTTATCCAGTACGCCTAACAACAAGATGGACGTTCCGGGGGTGGCCGATTTTGCTGCGGTAGGCAGCCAGGTGTGTAGCGGCCACAACGGCGCCTTGATTGCGAAGGCAATAAAGAAGCCGAGGAAGAGGAAGTTCTGGGTGGCTGAATCAATCGTCAAAGTTGAGAGTTGGGCCAAATCGAAGGTGTGACCAATTTGGTTACCGGCAATAACGTAGATACCGATAATCGCAGCCAACATTAAAAGTCCGCCGAAGAGGCTGTACAGCAAGAACTTCATCGCAGCTGCTGCGCGTTCGCCGCGACCGTATCCACCAATAAGGAAGTAGACCGGGATCAACATCGCTTCGAAGATGACATAGAAGAGGAATACGTCGGTTGCTGCAAATACGCCCACCATCATGGTTTCAAGGATGAGAATCAAGATATAGAAAACCTTGGCGCTCCACTTTCCATTTTCGGACTCGTGCCAGCCAGCCAAAATGACCACCGGTACTAGAACTGCCGCCATGAGAATAAGTACTAAAGCAATTCCATCGATACCAACGGCATAGTTAATGCCGAAGCTGGCAATCCACTTATTGCTTTGTACGAACTGCATCGCCGAATCGTGAACTTGAAACTTGTAAGCCATGACGCCAGCGACAGCAAGTGTGACCAAAGAGGTAGCAAGTGCTACGCGCTTAGCGAGTTCGGCGTTGCTTTTGGGGATTACGGCGAGAAGAACAGCTCCCAGAAGCGGAAGTAGTTCCAGTGTCGTCACGATACTCACAGCGTCACCACCCAAATCGTTGCGATCAAAGCCAGCGCGCCACCAACCATGATGAGCGCATAACTACGAACATATCCATTTTGAATCTTTCGAAGCGTTGTGGAAGTGCTCGCGAATATTCCAGCGACCAATCGCACCAAGCCATCGATGGCGAAGTAGTCGGTCTTCACCAACCCTTCGGTTAACTTCTGACCTGGGCGCATCAGGACTGCCTCGTTGAAGGCATCCTGCATTAAATCTCTACGAGCAATACGAGTAAAGACCGAAACCTTTTCTGGAGCAACGACCGGTACCTCTTTGCGATACATACCGATGGCGATACCGACTCCGATAACGACCGCAAGGAGTGCCAATGTAGAGACGACAATCGGTTTCATTAATTCTTCGCCGCCAACTTCATTGCGCGAATTAAGTACTGGGGCCAGCCAATTGACTAGCGAATTTCCACTATTAAAGAGGAAACCAGTAGCCACCGAGCCAATAGCCAGGATCGCCATAGGCAACCACATCAAAATTGGAGACTCATGTGGGTGTGCTTTTTCATCCCAGCGCTTGGCGCCAGTAAAGGTCATCACTACAAGTCGAGTCATATAGAAGGCAGTAATAGCGGCGCCAAGAAGTGTGGCACCTCCCAAGATAATTCCCTTGGTACCGCCCGCATTAAATGCGAGTTCGATGATCTTGTCTTTGGAATAGAAGCCAGCGAATGGCGGTACGCCGATGATGGCGAGGTAACCCAAGCCAAAGGTTGCGAAGGTAATCGGCATGAGTTTGCCAATGCCACCGTAGCGACGCATATTTACTTCATCATCCATGCCGTGCATAACCGATCCAGCACCAAGGAACATGCCGGCTTTAAAGAAGCCGTGAGTAAGCAAATGCATGATGGCGATGGCATAACCAACAGGCCCGAGACCTGAAGCTAAAATCATGTAACCGATCTGAGACATCGTGGAGGCAGCAAGTGCTTTCTTGATGTCATCTTTTGCAGTACCGATCAAGGCGCCAAATATCAAGGTGATTCCACCAACGATGACGACCAGCAATCTAGCGGTGGAAGAGCCATCAAAGATGAAGTTTGAGCGAGTAATCAAGTACACGCCCGCGGTAACCATGGTGGCTGCGTGGATCAGAGCTGAGACAGGGGTAGGACCAGCCATCGCATCGCCAAGCCATGATTGCAACGGAAACTGCGCCGATTTTCCGGCCGCGGCCAGAAGGAGCATTGCGCCGATTGCAGTAAGTGCCGCTGTCGAAGCGTGAGGAGCTCCGGCCTTAACACCAGCGAATGTCACGGTGCCGAATTGCGCGAAGACAATCATGATCGCCAATGACAATCCGACGTCACCAACGCGGTTGGCTACGAAAGCCTTTTTGGCCGCAGTTGCATATGCAGGTTTTTGATTCCAGAAGCCGATAAGCAAATAGGAAGCCAGACCAACGCCTTCCCAACCAACATAAAGGTTGAGGTAGGAGTCGCCCAGAACGAGCAACAACATGGCGGCAATAAAAAGGTTTAGATAGGCAAAGAATCGGCGGCGATCGTGATCATGAGACATATAAGCGATCGAATAAATATGAATCAATGTGCCGACACCAGTAATCAGAAGAACGAAACAGATCGAGAGCTGGTCAAGGAGCAGCGAGGCATCGACTTTGAACGTTCCGACGGAGATCCAGCTAAAGATCTTCTGAGTAGCAGCACGGGCATCGCCACTGCGTCCTTGCATCGCAAAAAACTCGGATACGCCAATGCCAAAAGCGCTGGCAGAGACCAAAGTGGCCAAAATGTGGCCCCACTTATCGGTCTTGCGGCCAAGCAAAAGTAAGAGTGCGGCGCTGATGAGAGGTAGCGCGATTAAGTAAACCAAGTGCGAACTAGTAGTCATGATTACCGTTTCAACAAACTGGCATCGTCAACTGATGCCGATCGACGGGAGCGATAAATCGTGACGATAATCGCGAGTCCAACTACAACTTCGCAGGCAGCCACAACC
>CANBRH010000046.1 GCA_947371865.1 Actinomycetota bacterium | reverse complement strand
TCTTCTGGCTTTGAAGATAAAGAGAAATAACAACGGCCAGAAGAAGTAGAACTGTTCTTCAACACCTAAAGACCAAAAGTGCAATAACGGAGAAGGATCGAGCGCTTGATTTAAATAATTGTTCTGTTGCAGCGCAAAATTGATATTGGGGATTAACCAAAAGCCAGAAAGAGCATCCCTAAAGAAGCGACCGTAAGAAATAGGTGGCAAGAAAAGTCGGGTGGCAATCGAGGTGACGATCAGCGTCAACAAACTCATCGGCAAAATACGTCGGGCACGGCGCAAGTAAAAGGTGTGAAGTTGAGTCCCGATGGGGCCATCGCCTTGGGAAATCTTTTCGGTGATTACATAACCAGAAATAACGAAGAAAATATCGACGCCAAGAAAACCGCCTTGAAACGGCCCTAATTTGAAGTGATAGAGCAGGACGAGAAGAACTGCAATTCCACGAAGTGCCTGAATATCACGTCTCATAACGAGGTAAGGCTACTGCGAAAATTAATTGGTCACGTAATCCTGTAAAGCTCGGCGTTCGTTATCCAATTCTGAAATGTGGGCTTTGACGACATCGCCGATAGAGACAATGGAAACGAGCTGATTATTCTCGTTAACAACGGGGATATGGCGAATCCGCATCTCGGTCATGGTCTTCATCAATTCGGCAACGGTACTTTCGGAAGTGCAGGTAGCAACTTCAACGGTCATTAAATCTCGCACATGCATATCGATGAGTTGATCGAGTTTGCCCGGCATCGCCCGGACCACATCTCGCTCGGAGACAATGCCATCGATGCGCTTGCCGTCGGCGGAAACGACCAATGCACCTACGTGATAGGTATTTAACGCATTGACCAAATCATGAACACTGGCGCTGGGCGAGATCGTCTCTACCCGCTTCCCAGAAATCAATGAAGTTATCTTCATACCTGCTCCCATCCACCTCATCGCCGTTCGGTCTATCTCGATAATCCTCTTAATGGCGCTGGGTTTCAAGAGTGCAGCCTGACTAGACTTCAAAGATGAAGCGCCTCCGACCAATTATTGCCTTCGCTCTTGTGATTGCGCTGGCAGGTTGCTCTGTAACGGCTGGAAATGCGCGCCCCGAAGAATCCAAGTTGGTCGATGGCATCAAATTGCTGATGACTGATTTCACGGCCCGACATCCAGACCTCATCAATTGGGATCCCAAGGCGGTTTCGGCGCAACTGGAGGCCAAGCTTCCCAAGGGGGTGGCGACTGAGGCGGGGTGGACCTTGGTCTGGCCCAGCTCCTCGACGGGTGAACTCTCGCGGGTGGTAATTCCGTGGTCGATATTGGCTCAATATCCTGACACGTTTTCACTGGACACCAACAATTATTCCGGCGGAAATGCCGTCCCCGACGCCATTTCTGTAGATATCCGCAGCGCACAACAAAAAGGCGATCCTTACTTTGCAGCCGTTGTTCACTTACGAACTTCCACGCACGATTCGCATTGGTTGATCTTTACTTCTATCCCTTACCTTCCTATTACTGACAACGCCTACGGCTGGGCGCATCTGGTCAACGGCAAATGGCAGATCGTGGATTTTGGAACCGCCACCGTCGGATGCGGAATTGTCCCGACTGCGATTCAAAGTGAATTTGGATTTAGCTGTCCTCCAGGCAATTGGCCAACGGGTCCCTGAGAGAATTTCACAATGCGAAGAAGCCGCTACGAAATAACGTTGGCAATTGCGCTGAGTATTGCAATGCCAACACTTAGTCAGGCTGCGCAAAATCCGGCTTTGCCCAATCACGCCTTGACCCCAGGGGCCACAAATCCTGCGGTTACCCAAGCAACCATTCGTTCCACCATTTGCGTCGTTGGATACACCAAGACGATTAGACCCCCGGCCAGCTATACCAACAAGCTAAAGCGAACCCAACTTGATTCTGGATATAACTATCAAGGCGATCTCGACATGCGCAATTACGAAGAAGACCATCTCATCCCATTGGAGATTGGCGGCAGCGCGCGCAGCGTTGCAAATTTGTGGCCAGAGCCTAGGCGTATCACTCAAGGGGCATCGATGAAAGATAAGTTAGAGAATAAATTGCACTTGCTGATCTGCAGCGGGCAGGTCACTTTAAAGGTCGCCCAGCAAGCATTTGCCGTTAACTGGATTGCTGGTTACAAGAAATATATTGGCGCAGTCTAGAAAAGAGTTCCAAAGTGCCTTATTTAATATATTTTTCTGGGGTCGCCAATAAAGCTTCTTTGCAACCGACCATACAGAAGTAATAAGTAACTCCATCGAGTTCAGCCACGGCAGGGGCATCTGACTTTCGCACCTGCATGCCGCAGACCAAATCCTTGGCGTATTCGCTATCTTCGCTTGCTTGGTCTTGGCTCTTGTACAGCCAGTAAATGACGCCGGCCGCGATCAATGCAACGACATTGAGGAACGTGGTCGAATTCCAACCAAAATGTTTCATCGCCATCAGATCCATGTGGCGATGCGGGATCAGAGAGAAAACTTTGAAAATCTCTTCGGTTACAAGCCCACTTACCGCCATTACTAACCAGAAGACAAGGGTGAGGCGAATGGCCAAACGAGTCCCATAATATTTCCGATAAATCATTACGAGTGGAAATGCCACCAGGTCGGCAAAGATGAAAGCGATGACGCCACCGAAAGTGATGCCACCTTTCCAGAGCGCGGCAGCCAATGGCACATTGCCCACAGAGCAGACAAAACTAATGAAGGCTAGAACGGGGCCGATAATTGCATTCTCGATTTCGGAGAGAAAGCCATGTCCTGAAATAAAGAGACTGCGCCACGCGGAGACCGATACCAACGTAGAAGCCAAGCCTGCGACGATAAATCCAACAACCAGTTCGGTTCGCAGCATCGTGAAATCGCCGATGGTGTAACCAGCGGCGTCACCCCACGCGCGGCGGCTCTTGATCTTGGTGCTGATGCTCTCCCCCGAAGCCATCTCCATCGAATCGGGAACTTCGACCATAGATCTACTTGCAGCAACCATCTTCTCCGGAACCAACCTGGGTAACAAAATCCAGAGCAAAAGAATCATGACGGCGCCGCCAACAAATTCGGCAGCCGCAAATTGCCACCCGATGAGAATCCATAAAACCAATCCCAGCTCAATAACCAGGTTAGTGCTGGCAAACATAAAAATCATCGAGGCGGTGAAATCGGCGCCTTTAGCAAAGAGGCTTTTAGCCAATGCACTTGCGGCATAAGAGCAGGAAGAACTGACCGCGCCAAAGAAGGAAGCTTTGCCAATCGTCTTTGGACGGCGATCTCCTAATGCCGATTGCATCTGTGATTTAGATACAAATGCTTGAACCGCACCTGACAATATAAAACCAAATATCAACGCCCAGAAGGTGTCAAAGAACATCCACCAGCCTTCAGTGAGACCGGAGATCACCTTCGACATTCGATTCCGCCTTTAGTCGTGGACCGTGGAGATGAGAACCCTTGGTCATTTTGGCCGCAACAAGCAATATAACGCCTAAAACGGTAAATCCAATTCCCATGATCTCTGTGAAGCCAGTTACTTCTTTAAACGCGATAGGCAATAACGTCCCCGGCAGATTGGAATCTACGTTGGAATTAGCAAAGTGAACCAAAATCGTCGGGATAACAAACCAGATCACCAGGACCGGTACGCCCAGCGCCAAGCAGAATTTACCGAGAAGCTTGAAGGCCGCCTCTCGCTTGCGAATAAAGAGGATGATAAGGAGCGCCAACGCTATAACCCAAAAGAGCATAAGCACATCAATGATGCTTTTAGCCATCTTGAAAATCTTGGATGGTTGCTTTAAATCGAGAGGTTGTGGTTTAGAAATACTTTTTAAATCTTTAGGCGAAATAACAACCTTGCCCGCAACTTTATTTACTTCATCGGAGATTGTTTTGACCAAGACAGTTGTATCCAACTGAACAGATTCTTGGCCAGCGGCTAGAGCTTTTCCGACGGGTTCCAGTGTCGTCGACAAGGCATCGGAGAACTGTGGATTGTCCAGCAAATCATTGAGCGCTTGAGTAATTTGCGCCCTATTTTGATTGATCGTCTTTGTTTCTCGGGCATCTGAACTCTTGAGCACCTGATCAATGAGCATCGGAACGATCGTGCTCTTCTTGGCGCCAAAATCCTTAACCAGAGAAGCCGAAGATGCGCCCAGGTCGGTGACATGCCCAAGGACAAAGTGCGCACCTGTTGCTACCGAAGCAATCAGCAGAGAAATATAAAGAAGTGAGCCAATGACCGAGGTAAGAAAGCGACCTTTCATACCGAGGAATTCTAGGTAGGAAAGGTCGCTTTGAGAATGCTTGAAGCGGTCTATTTATGCCTTCTTGCGTCGATACCAATCGCGCCAGATCAAACGGTGAATTGGAATTCGGTAAGGAATCCGACGGAGCAGCGGAATCAGAGGTAGGAACATCAAGAGGAGGGTCAATAGTCCTAAGAGGCTCATTACTTGAGTATCTGCATTTTCGGATGACTTGAAAGGTTCGACTTGATAGAAGAAGGAGAAGAGCCAGAGCCAAGATTGTCCTGGCCAGGATCCGGTCTCATTCATAACACCCCATTGATCGCCGCTGAGGTGTTGGGCAGAAGCGAGATCTGGGAAGTAAGTGCCGCTGTCAGCGATGAAGAGCATTGGCTTGGTGAAGTTGGTAGGAAGTGGTGTGTCACTTGTCGTCAACGCACCATCAAGTGCTCCATTTTGGGCCATGGTCAACAACGCAGTGGTGATCGTTGGAACCGGGCCATAAGCACCTGCTGCATCTTCCAGAGATGTTGACTTTGGAGATTTTGCTAATGCATCTGCATAAGCGGTTGCCCACTTCGTTTGTGCATCTGCTGTCGCGACATTCCATTCGTTCACTGCTTGCTTGACTGCAGCATCAGGAAGAATCAACAAAGGTGAGATAACGAAATCCTTGGCAGGATTAATGGGAATACGTACCCCAGCCCACTTTTGCAGTTTCAGTGGCCCAAGAACCTGGCCTTCTGCAGCGGTGTTATAGGGAGCGCCATATCCAGCGCTAGTTGTAGTTCCCGCGAGTTCGCCGACAGATGTCTGAACGAAGTCAGCAGGATCTGCAGTTGACCAAGATTTCAAAGTAAGAGCCGGATCATCTGGAGAACTGAAGACCGCGGCTAGACCGCCAGCAAGTATCGCGACCACAACGAGTGCGATAACAAATTCCTTGATGAGATCGTAGGAACGCGTAGGACCGCTCCACTTTTTAGCTGGATCGTGTTTGGAAAGTGCACGTGTCATTCGTCTGCTCCTGCCTCGATGGGGGGAACTACCCCGCGCTTGCGAACCAAGATGACGTGCCAGACAACGATGCCTCCGAGAACCAGCGGCATCAGCGCAACGTGGATTAACATTGCTTGACCGGTGTTAAGGGGATTGAAATAAGCACCGATACCCATTGCGTTAAATCCATCTTTCGCTTGAGTAGCAATCCATTGGGAATCAAAGTTGCCCTGGATTAAATAACCGGTGAATCCGGTAATGATTGAAGCCATGAATGCGATGACGCCAGTGACCCATGTAGAGGTGCGCTTTCCGCGCCAGGCTGCCATCCAGAACTTGCCCCACAGGTGCACGACCATAAATACGAAGAAGAGTTCAACGCTCCAGAGATGGAGTGAGTTGGCATAGTGACCAACGCTGGAGGTATGCCACCAAGCTGGACCTTC
>CANBRH010000045.1 GCA_947371865.1 Actinomycetota bacterium | reverse complement strand
GTTGCTTCCCTCTTTTCGCGTCGTGGTTACAACATCGATTCTTTGGCTGTCGGCCCGACCGAAGATGACAACATCTCGCGCATGACGATTGTCATCAGCGTTGAAGGTCATGCCCTCGAACAAGTTATTCAACAACTGGATAAATTGATCAACGTCATCAGCATCACTCAACTTGATCCGATCACTTCGGTTCAACGCGAACTGCTCTTGGTCAAAGTTTCCACGACTGCCATCACCCGATCTCAGGTTTTGGAGACCGTCCAACTTTTCCGCGCCAAAGTTGTCGATGTTGCTCAGGATGCCGTCACCATTGAGGCCACTGGTAATGCCGAGAAGATTCAAGCCCTTCTACGGGTACTTGAGCCATATGGGATTAAGGAATTGGTCCAATCTGGACTAGTTGCAATGTCTCGCGGGCTCAAACCCGGCTCAATTTCCACCGAAAACCAATAAAAAATAGGCTTAGCCCCATATCCCAACTATCTCTTCACGTTCACTCCAGCGAAAGGTTACAAAAGTGGCAACCCAGTATCACGACGAAGATGCCGATCTATCCATCATCCAATCTAAGAAAGTTGCAGTTATTGGTTATGGATCCCAAGGCCATGCTCACTCACTCAGCCTGCGCGATAGTGGCGTCGATGTTCGCATCGGTCTGGCCGAAGGTTCTAAGTCTCGCGCCAAGGCAGAAGCTGAAGGGTTGCGCGTTCTCTCGGTAGCCGACGCAGTCAAGGAAGCCGATGTCGTTATGTTGTTGGCACCTGACCACGTCCAACGTCACATTTGGACTGATTCCATCGAACCAAACCTCAAAGCCGGATCGGCGTTGTTCTTTGGTCACGGATTTAATATTCGTTTCGGTTACATCAAGCCAGGTCCAGATATCGATGTTGCCATGGTTGCTCCAAAGGGTCCCGGTCACTTGGTACGTCGTGAGTACTCAGCTGGTCGTGGAGTCCCTGTGTTGGTTGCTGTCGAGCAAGATGCAACGGGCAATGCGTGGCCAATTACGTTGTCGTACGCAAAGGCCATCGGCGGATTGCGCGCTGGCGGAATCTTGACCACCTTTACCGAAGAGTGCGAGACCGATTTATTCGGTGAGCAGTCAGTTCTCTGTGGTGGCGCTTCTCAACTCGTTCAATATGGTTTCGAAACTTTGGTCGAGGCTGGATATCAACCAGAGGTTGCATACTTTGAATGCTTGCACGAACTCAAACTTATTGTTGACCTTATGTACGAAGGCGGAATTGCCAAGCAGCGTTGGTCAGTCTCTGACACTGCCGAATATGGCGATTACATCTCCGGTCCTCGCGTTATCGACCCAAGTGTGAAAGAGAACATGAAGGCTGTTCTTGCTGACATCCAAAACGGAACATTCGCAGATCGCTTCATCAAAGATCAGGATGCTGGTGCTCCAGAGTTCAAGGCGCTTCGCGCTAAGGGCGAAACTCATCCCATCGAAGCTGTTGGCCGCGAACTTCGCAAGATGATGTCTTGGGTCAAGGGCAACAACAAGGACGATTACCAAGAAGGTGTCGCAGCTCGTGGCTAAACCTGTCGTTCTCATTGCCGAGGAACTAAGCCCGGCGACTTTGGATGCACTCGGTCCAGATTTTGAAGTACGGCACTGCAATGGTGCCGATCGCGGTGAATTACTTGCCGCCCTCGGTGCTGGTGTAGATGCAGTGCTTATTCGTTCGGCAACCAAGATGGATGCCGAGGCAGTTGCTGCTGCTAAGGGCCTCAAGGTGATTGCACGCGCTGGTGTTGGCCTGGATAACGTTGATATTCCGGCATCGACAGCAGCCGGCGTTATGGTCGTTAATGCCCCAACCTCCAACATTGTGAGTGCTGCCGAACTCGCTATCGCGCTACTTTTGGCGTCAGCTCGTTTCATCTCCCCAGCCAATGCTGCTCTGCGCAATGGCAAATGGGCCAGATCCAAATACACCGGTGCTGAACTATTCGAAAAGACTCTTGGCATAGTCGGCTTCGGACGTATCGGTCAGTTGGTTGCTGCTCGCATGCAGGCCTTCGGAATGAATATTGTTGCCTACGATCCTTATCTCCAACCAGCACGCGCCGCACAATTGGGTGTTACCTTGGTCGAACTCGATGAACTTCTTGAAGTCAGCGATTTCATCACCATTCATCTGCCAAAGACCAAAGAGACCGCAAACCTTATTGGTGAAGAAGCCTTGAAGAAGGTCAAGCCCACAGTTCGCATTATCAACGCTGCCCGCGGCGGCGTTCTTGATGAGACTGCTCTGTACAACGCACTTGTTGAAGGTCGCGTTGGGGGAGCCGGACTCGATGTTTATGTCACCGAACCCTGCACAGATTCACCTTTGTTCCAACTTGATAACGTCGTAGCCACACCTCACTTAGGTGCATCTACCGATGAAGCTCAAGAGCGCGCTGGAATTGCTGTAGCTGTATCCGTTCGTAAAGCACTTGCTGGTGAACTTGTCCCTGATGCAGTCAACGTTAAAGGCGGACTCATTCACGAAGATGTCAGACCAGCTCTTTCACTTGTCGAGAAATTGGCTCAAGTTGCCACTGGTCTCGTCGGTGAGTGTCCAGTCGGAATCATCGTTGAAGTTCGTGGCGAGATCTCCGAATATGACTGTTCGGTTCTTGCTACCAGTGCACTTCGTGGTTCGCTCATCGGCTGCGGAGCTGAAGACGTAACTTACGTCAACGCTCCTGCACTTGCAGTCGAACGCGGACTGAGCGCCTCTGTTATGACCGATCCAGTAAGCCCTGATCATCGCAATATGGTTTCAGTGCGTGCTGCGTTTAGCGATGGCACACAACTTGTTGTCAGCGGAACCCTGATGGGTATTCGCCAAATCCAGAAGATTGTCGCTATCGACAGCCATGATTTGGATCTTCTGCTCAGCGATAATTTGCTCTTCCTTCGCTATGCAGATCAACCTGGAATTGTTGGAGCGGTCGGAAATGCTTTGGGCAAAGCCCAGATCAATATCGCCGGTATGCAGGTAGGGCGTAACCACCAAGGTGGCGAAGCTCTGATGGCAATTACCGTTGATAGCCCTGTTCCGGTTGAAATTCTCACTGCCGTTCAAGCTGAAACCGGCGCGAATACTGTCCGAACTGTCGTATTGGCTAACTAAATGGCGAAGACATTTAACCTTGCAGTTATCGCTGGCGATGGCATTGGACCTGAAGTTGTTGCCGAAGGGCTCAAAGTTCTAGATGCCGTTGCTGCTAAGTACGACGTAACTTTTGCAAAGACTGAATACGAACTTGGCGCAAAGTTTTGGCACCGTACTGGCGAAGTTCTTCCCGAAAGCACTATGGCGGATCTTGCGAAAGCCGATGTCATTCTTCTTGGCGCCGTTGGAGATCCATCTGTTCCCAGCGGCGTCCTTGAGCGCGGTCTTTTGCTCAAACTTCGATTCGCTTTCGATCATTACGTTAATTTGCGCCCAGCAAAACTCTTTCCTGGTGTTGTTGGTCCACTAGCAACCGATAAGCCCATCGATTTTGTAGTCGTTCGAGAAGGAACTGAAGGCCCATACGCAGGCGCCGGCGGAAACCTTGCTTTCGGAACCGATCACGAAATTGCCACTGAAGAATCTTTAAATACTCGTCGAGGCGCCGATCGCGTCATTCGCGATGCCTTTGTTCGTGCATCTGCTCGGCCTCGTAAGAAGTTGACTTTGGTTCATAAGAACAATGTGTTGGTTCATTCTGGTGGAATGTGGACTCGTGCTTTCAATGAGATTGCCAAAGAGTTTCCAGATGTGGCCACCGATTATCTTCATGTCGATGCCGCATCAATGTTCTTAGTGACAAACCCAGAACGCTTTGACGTTGTCGTCACCGACAATCTCTTTGGAGATATCTTGACCGATATAGCTGCTGCCATCTGTGGCGGAATCGGTTTGGCTGCTTCGGGCAATATCAATCCAACCGGTGCTTTTCCCTCGATGTTTGAACCTGTTCATGGTTCGGCACCTGATATTGCTGGCAAATCTCTGGCAGATCCAACCGCGACCGTCATGTCGGTTGCTATGTTGTTAAATCACCTTGGGCTTTCCGATGCCGCAAGTGATGTCGAGCGCGCGGTGGCTGCAGATCTTCTTACTCGTGGAACCACAAAACGTTCCACCGTCGAAATCGGAGATGCACTAGCGGAGGCAGTTCGATGAAGGTCCAACTCAAACCCAATCAAAATCCAGTCCCTGCTGCCGAACGCGCGGCCCTCGTAGCAGCCCCTGGTTTCGGTAAGTACTACACCGACAACATGGTGGTGGCGCAATGGTCCGAGGCCGAAGGTTGGCAAGACGCTGAATTAATTCCTTATGGACCAATCTCTCTCGATCCAGCGACCGCGGTATTTCATTACGGCCAAGAAATCTTCGAAGGCTTGAAGGCTTACCGCCATCCAGATGGCTCGATCACTTTGTTCCGTCCGGAAGCGAATGCAACGCGATTTGCTCGTAGCGCAGCACGATTAGCACTTCCAGAGATGCCCATTGAATTCTTCGTCGAAACCATTGAAGAGTTAGTGAAGCAAGATCACAACTGGGTTCCTTCCAAACTAGGGGAGTCGCTTTATATTCGTCCGTTTATGATCGCGACCGAAGTTGGATTAGGCGTGCGCCCTTCCAATAAAGCCACCTACCTTTTAATTGCGACCCCAGCCGGTGCGTATTTCAACGCTGCCGTTGCGGTCACTGTCTGGATCTCGACGGAATATGTTCGTGCCGCGCCTGGGGGAACTGGCGAAGCAAAATGCGGTGGCAATTACGCAGCATCGCTCGTTGCTCAGAAGCAGGCTGCGACCCAAGGTTGCGATCAAGTTGTCTGGATCGATGCCATCGAGCGCAAATGGGTTGAAGAGATGGGGGGCATGAACCTCTACTTCGTAAAAGGAAGTGGTGCAAATGCTCGCGTCGTCACTCCAAAGTTAACTGGCACATTGTTGCCTGGGATCACTCGCGATTCGATTCTCACTGTTGCGGCAGATCTGGGTTATGAGGTCTCAGAAGAAATGATTTCCGTCGATGACTGGCGCGATGGCGTTCTCTCTGGTGAGATCACTGAAATTTTTGCTTGCGGTACTGCTGCTGTTGTCTCTGCGGTGGGTTCGGCCAAGAGCGCACATGGTGAATGGAAAACTGGCGATGGAAATCCCGGACCTATCACCATGAAGATTCGCGAAACTCTCCTAGGAATTCAACACGGCACCATTGCAGATACTCATGGCTGGAACCACAAGGTTCTCTAATGAGCATCAATGACTCCTTTCATATTTACGACACCACTCTTAGGGATGGCGCGCAGCAAGAAGGATTGAACCTCTCGGTTCATGACAAACTGGCTATCGCTCGCCACTTAGATGATCTAGGTGTTGGCTTTATTGAAGGAGGCTGGCCAGGGGCCAATCCAAAGGACACTGAATTCTTCAAGCGTGCCCAAACTGAATTGAAATTAAAAAACGCCAAGTTTGTAGCATTCGGTGCAACTCGTCGCCCTAATGTAAAAGCGGCCGATGATCTTCTCCTTCGTGCGCTCCAAGATTCGCAGGCACCTGTTGTCACGTTGGTTGCCAAGAGTCATGATCGCCACGTTGACCTGGCTTTAAAGACCAACCTCGATGAAAACCTGGCCATGATCCGAGAATCCATTGAATTCTTGCGCGCTGGCGGTCAGCGAGTCTTTCTCGACGCCGAACACTTCTTCGATGGCTATATTTCCAATCGTGCATACGCCCTGGAAGTAGTGCGCACCGCCGCAGAAGCTGGCGCTGATGTAATTGCCTTGTGCGACACCAACGGCGGAATGTTGCCGGATGAGCTATCGCAGGTAGTTCACGATGTCCTCGGAGCTTCCAGCGCTCGACTCGGAATTCATTGCCACAACGACACAGGTTGTGCCATCGCTAACTCGTTAGCAGCCGTGGCTGCTGGCGCAACCCATGTTCAAGGCACTCTTAATGGATACGGCGAACGTACTGGCAACGCCGATCTCGTTAGCATTATTGCCAACCTAGAATTAAAGAAGGATATGAAAGTCCTGCCTGAGGGTGCACTTCGCGAAGCATTCCGCATCTCTCACGCAGTTGCCGAAGTAACCAACGTCGCCCCCAGTGCACGTCAACCCTACGTGGGC
>CANBRH010000044.1 GCA_947371865.1 Actinomycetota bacterium | reverse complement strand
TGTTGAAGAGTTCGAAGCCTTGGAAAAGGTTTTGATCTCTGAACCACGTCGATAATTTTCATAAGTCACCGGTAACAAGGAGATAACTCGTGGCACAAGGCGGGAATAATCGTTCTCGACTTCTGCTGGTTATTCTTCTTGTTACCTCTCTTTTTCTCATAACTCTCGATTTGCGCGGCGTAAGTCTCACTCAAAGTTCGCGTTCTGCAACGCAATCTTTCTTGGCTCCCATTCAACGAGTGGCATCATCCGCCTTCTCGCCAGTCAGTCATTTCTTCTCTGATATGAAGAATTTTGGAAAGACCAAGGCGCAATTGAAAGATGTCCAAGCTGCCAACGCCAAACTGCGAGCCCAAGTCATTCTCGATAAAAACACCCAAGGGCAACTACTTCAACTCAAGAGTGCGTTGAACTTGGCTGGACGAGGTGGTTACAAAGTGGTTGCGGCCCGAGTCATTGGTCGCGGTTCGGTTTCGACTTTTACTCAGACCATCACGATCGATGCTGGATCAAGCGACGGAATTACTAAAGACATGACAGTAATTTCAGGCGCTGGCCTGGTTGGTGTCGTGAAGTCAGTAACAAGTAATTCAGCCATCGTCCTTTTAATGAGCGACCCATCTTTTCGAGTTGGGGTTCGGATCGCCCGCACGCAAAGCGCCGGAGTTCTTTTAGGCCAAGGGGATAGTTCCTACACGATGCAATTGCTTGACCCGGCCGGCACCATCAAAGTTGGCGATGTCTTGGTCTCATTGGGCAGCGAGAACAATCGACCTTTCGTTCCGGGAATTCCCGTTGGTCGCGTCACAAGTGTCGACCACACCTCAGCTTCACTCACTCAACAGGCCACCGTCATCGGACTCACCAACTTGTCTAACTTGGAGATCGTCTCGGTCATCACCAAGCCAGCAACGGCTGACCCTCGAGATGGCCTTGTCCCAACGCCAATTCCTACGGTGACCGTTTATGTCACGCCAACTCCAGTTGTTTTCCCATCGGGCTCACCAACTGGCTCACCCAGCCCAACGCCTTCGCCTTCTCAGGTCAAAAAATGAGACCGGCGCGTATCGCATCCAGCGCCGCCTTCCTCTTTTTCATCTTTATTGTTCAAGAGGCAGCAGTTGCCCGAATTAATTTCCCATTTGCTGGCTATTCGTTTTACATCGCTGTACTTATGGGGCTTTTAGCGATGGAAGATCGTGCTGCAGCAGTCATGATTGGCTTCATCGGGGGAGTGATTCTTGACCTCTCGCCCTCTATTGATGCCCCCTTTGGTCAGTGGGCTTTTGTTATGACGGTGATGGGTTACATCTTTGCTGCCAATCGCGAGAGCGTAGGAGATTTTTCGACTCGCCCAGCAGCGCTCGTTCTCTTCGTCTCCCTTGGCGCAACTGTTTCGCTCTTGATCTTTTTATCAGTCGGCGCACTGTTGGGCGAAAGCGATGGAAATTTTCAAAGGATTCTGAGCACTTCATTAGGCAATGGCATGTGGACTCTGCTTTTTTCGCCTGTCATTTTGCCGCTACTCTCCAAATTCCGTCGCATTAGTCTTACTTCGCGAGAACGAAAATGAACCAGCGTTCGCGCCTCAATATGATCGTCTTTCAGACGCTTATCGCCTCTCTGTTATTGGCGTTGATGGGTCGGCTCTTTTATTTGCAAGTCGCAAATGGATTGCGCTACCAAAACGCCGCACTGAGCATTCAAAGTCGCGACATTATTACTCCGGCACTTCGCGGAGCAATTACAGATAGTTCCGGTTTGCCACTAGCGATGGATCGTCCCGGACTAGAAATTACTGTCGATCGCAGCGCTTTGGACAAGATGCCTGATAAGGGTAAAGCTGTTTTGATTCGCCTAGCGAAATTAATGAACGTGAAATATCCAGACCTGTATAACCGGACACGACTCTGTGGTGAATTGGCCGCTGCGGCTCGAACTGGATGTTGGAATGGAACGCGATATCAACCGATACCGGTAACGCGAATTGCCACTCAGCAACAAGCATTGAAGATTTTGGAAAATGGCGACACATTTCCAGGCATTGATGCTTCCTCAGTTCCCATTCGCAGCTATCCATCTTTGGCTGGAGAAAATGCGGCGCACGTTTTGGGTTACGTGGGCACGGTCTCGGAGAATGATTTAAATAGCACCAAATACAATTATTTCCGGAACGAAGTCATTGGCAAGAGCGGCTTGGAATATCAATACAACCAATACTTGCGCGGCAAGCCCGGCGTGAAGACGGTCATAGTCGACCGTAAGGAAGCGGTTACTCACCAAGCGCGAAATACGGCATCGATCCCGGGAAATAACCTCATCACCAATCTGGATGCCAAGTTGCAATCTGCCACGGAAGCAGCGCTGGCTGATGCTATTACTCGTGCTCATACCTTGGGGTATAAAGCCGATTCGGGTGCTGCAATCGTGGAGAACGTAAAAACCGGACAGATTTTAGCCATTGCCTCATACCCAACTTACGACCCGAACATCTGGGAAAAAGGTTTGACGGTTGCACAGGCAAAAGATCTCTTCAGTGAAAAGGCCGGAGTTCCAGCACTCTTTCGTCCGTTGCAAGGAATGTATGCCCCTGCCTCGACATTTAAGTCTTTATCTATCGTCGCGGCAACAAAAGCGGGTTACAACTTGAACGCTCTCTATGACTGTCCTGCCCAGGTTCAGATTGGTAACCATGTCTTTAAGAACTTCGAAACCAAGTCACAAGGCCGCATCAATATGCAGAAAGCTATTTCAGTTTCCTGCGACACGATTTGGTATCAAATTGCATACGATGAATGGGTTCGCGATGGCGGGCTCTTTCCTAAATCCGGGTTGCATGATTATTTTTTCAAGACTGCAGCAGGTTTTGGCTTGGGCAAAGTGACCGGTATTGATCTTCCTGGGGAAGCAACTGGTCGATTGCCAGATCGCGCCTGGAAAGAACGTTGGTACAAAGCGAATAAGAATTTCTTCTGCAATTTCACTTCTCAAGCTCGTAAAGCCGACCTCACTCCTTATCTCATTGCTATTGCTAAGGAAAACTGCACCGACGGAAATGTATTGCGCGCAGGTGACGCCGTTAACTTCTCCATTGGGCAAGGCGACACTTTGGTGACCCCTTTGCAGATGACATCCATTTATGCAGCAATCGCTAATGGTGGAACTTTGTATCAGCCTGAGATCGCGCGCGCCGTCGTGAAGCCGGATGGCACGGTATTAAAGGTGTTTAAGCCGATCGTTTCTGGGAAGTCTCCGGCAACGAAGAAAGATATTGCCTTCTTGCATGCCGCGCTTCGCGATGTTGCTACCAGCGGAACTGCCGCAGGAGTGTTTGCCAATTATCCAATTCACGTCGCTGGAAAGACTGGTACGGCGCAGGTTTTGGGTAAGAACACGGATGGTTCCTCAAAAGACGATACATCTTGGTTTACTTCCTTTGCACCAGTCGAAAAACCTCAGTATGCGGTGGTGATGATGGTGAGCCAAGGCGGGTTTGGTGCAAGTGTTAGCGCCGTGGGTGTTCAGAAGATCTACTCGGCTATTTATGGAGTTGTCGGAAATACCGTCGATCCCACGAAAGCCATTTTCCCGAATGGCCCCACTCGTGGAATTCCAACTTTAGATGTGAAGAATGCAAAATTGCCGGCGGTCGCTAAATGAGAATCGCACGAGTAAACCTTCGCGCCAACTTCGCCGCTTTCGATCGTTGGTTAATGCTTTCCGTCTTCGCATTGCTGGGTACGGGCACGCTCTTGGTTTATGCCGCCACTAAATCTTGGTTTGCATCACAAGGACTTGATCCGCAGTATTACCTCAAGCGCCATATTCTCAATATCTTTATTGGTGCCTTGCTTACATATGGCACCACGCTGATCGATTATCGGTTGCTTCGCGCCTACACGCCGATCCTCTGGGGCCTTGGCGTGCTCGCATTGGTTGCTGTTCTCGTGCCTGGAGTTGGCAGCACGGTAAACGGCGCCAAATCCTGGATTGCGCTGCCAGGTGGTTTTCAATTACAACCAGCCGAACTCGCAAAGATTTCGGTCATCATTGGAATGTCGATGATTTTGGCTGAGGGGCGCGATGTCGATTCGGCTCCGAGTGATGGCGACGTCCTTCGAGCTCTAGCTATCGCGGCCCTGCCGATGTTGTTAATCATTGCCCAACCAGACCTAGGCGAAGTACTCATCATTACCGCTGCGGTGGTCTCCATCATCGCAGTTTCTGGCGCTCCCACCCGGTGGGTTGCTGGTCTTCTTCTCTTGGGAGTTCTAGGAAGCTTTGTAGCAGTGAAATCTGGCGTCATTCATCAATACCAACTCAAACGTCTGCAATCTTTCGTCGATCCCACCGCCGATCCCCAGCAGAGCGGATATCAATTGCGACAATCCCGGATCACCATTGGTTCCGGCGGAGTCGTGGGCAAAGGTCTCTTCAATGGCCCGCAAACCAATGGTCGCTTCGTCCCAGAACAGCAGACCGACTTTATTTTCACGGTAGCGGGGGAGGAACTTGGCTTTTTAGGCTCAGGCTTCATTTTGCTGATGTTCGGGCTCTTCTTCTTCCGCGCATTCATGATCGCCCGGCGCACCACGGATATCTTTGGCCGACTGGTCGTGATCGGGGTGATCGCGTGGTTTGCCTTCCAAACCTTTGAAAATATCGGCATGACCATGGGCCTGATGCCGATGACCGGGGTACCTCTGCCCTTTATGTCCTACGGCGGTTCTTCAATGTTTGCCAACCTCATTGGGCTGGGATTGCTGCAAAATGTCCATGTTAGATCCCGCTAGACCCGAAAAGCCGAAATCCCTCTGGCTGGGGGCTATACTTGGGGTCAGTGTTCAGCGCGTCGAGCGGTTTTTCAGTTCCAATCGAAAAACCTTAATATCTCGTCATCGCAGCGAGCGCTAAGAATTTCAGAAAGACCCCGGTCTTTCTGCGTATGAATTTAAGCGAAAAGTGTCTCCACCTGGAGGCCCGGAGTAGTACTTGACTTAGTTTTTAGCTGTAAGAGCCTAGAAGGCTAAGCCAAAGTACCTAAGATGAGGATTTGGTGTTATGGCTATTGAGCCAAAAACCCCGCGCAAGCGGGCAGTTAAGAAAGTTGCTCCTAAGGTTAAGGCCGAAGCGAGCTCAACCCCCGCTGCTGACGCGACTGAGCCCAAGCCCGCTGCCAAACGTGCCAAGAAGGCCGTAGCCGCGGTTCCCCAGGAGGCAAAAACTGCTGTTGTAGCAGTTGCCAAGGCCACCGCCCCTGTTCCAGTACCCCTTTTTCAAGCCGCACCCGTTGAGCCTGTTGCCAAAAAGGCACCAGCGCACAAGCCGCGAGTCGAGCAGGCTGAAGCGGAAGCGCCCGCACCTGACTCCGGTCCCGCCAGTGATGAGGCCTCGCAAGAGCGTCGCCGTCGCCGCCGCGGTGGGCGAGGTCGTCGCCGAAGTGGCCGCGATACAACAGGTGAAGCAAGTGAGGATTCTCGCGATTCCGATTCTGATGAAGCGCTCGATGCAGGTGCCATTGATAACGAAGATGGATCCTCCGATGGTGATGGATCTGATTCTTCAACTCATCGCCGTCGTCGTCGTCGTCGCTCCCAGACTGATGGAATCACCCCAGGTGAAACCGTCGACGAAGATGGCGTCCCCGTTGTTGTAAAGGTGCGCGAACCACGCTCTCGTGACTCTCAACCAACTCGTACTGATCGTTCGAGTCGCAATGACCGAAATGATCGTGGTGATCGAAATGATCGAGGTACTCGCGATAAGTACGATCGTCGCAACAATCGCCGCGACCGCGAACCTCGCGATTTCACGCGTCGCCGCGGAACCATCATTACTGAATCAGAATTTCTTGCTCGTCGCGAATCCGTAGACCGCGAAATGTTGGTTCGCCAAACGGGCGATCGCACTCAAATCGCTGTACTTGAAGACAAGATCATGGTCGAGCACTATGTCAATCGAAATAGCAATATTTCATACGTAGGAAACGTTTACCTCGGTCGAGTGCAGAATGTTCTTCCTTCGATGGAAGCTGCATTCGTTGACATTGGTAAGGGTCGTAATGCAGTTCTTTACGCAGGCGAAGTTAACTGGGATGCTGCTGGTTTAGCCGACGGCCACCCGCGCAAAATCGAACACGTGCTTAAGACCGGCCAGCCAGTGCTTGTTCAGGTCACCAAAGATCCAATCGGTCAAAAAGGTGCGCGATTAACTAGCCAAATCTCTCTTCCTGGCCGTTACTTGGTCTAT
>CANBRH010000043.1 GCA_947371865.1 Actinomycetota bacterium | reverse complement strand
CTTGCGTGCTCGTGCTTGGCGGTTGCCTAGCCTCGAGTAGGTTTGTTGGGCCATCGACGTCCCGACCGTTCACAAGGAGCGATCGTGACACTCTTCAGTAATCTGCCTGTTGCGCAAGGTCTCTACGACCCTGCCCAGGAACATGACTCATGTGGCGTTGCAATGATTGCAACACTCAACAAAGTTGCCACTCATGAGATTGTCGCTCAAGCTCTGACTGCACTCCGAAACCTCGAACACCGTGGTGCCTCAGGCGCAGAACCAGATAGCGGTGACGGTGCCGGAATTTTGATAGTGATTCCAGATGCGTTTTATCGCGCCGAAGTAGATTTTGAACTTCCAGAAAATGGACATTACGCAACTGGCGTCGCCTTTATTGATGCAACTCTTACTGATCGATCCACCATTGTGCGCATCGCTGAAGAAGAAGGACTTTCGATTCTCGGTTGGCGCATTCTGCCCACCAATTCATCATCGTTAGGTAAGACGGCACTATCCGTTATGCCCCAGTTTGAACAGATATTTGTCGCGGGCAAGGGCAACCAATCCGATCTCGTTCTCGATCGCATGGCTTTTGCTTTCCGCAAGCGTGTCGAACATGAACTCCCTATTTACTTTCCCTCGCTTTCTTCACGCACCATTGTTTACAAAGGAATGTTGACTACAGGCCAACTCGAAGAATTTTTCCCGGATCTTTCCGATCCACGAACTGTTTCGACTTTAGCGCTGGTCCACTCTCGCTTTTCTACCAACACTTTCCCCTCATGGCCGCTGGCTCATCCATATCGCTTCATTGCGCATAACGGTGAAATCAATACCGTACGTGGCAACCGAAACTGGATGCGCGCTCGCGAAGCGCTACTTGAAAGCGACCTAATTCCGGGCGATCTCTCCCGACTCTTTCCTATTGTCGACCAATCCGGCAGCGACACGGCTTCCTTTGATGAAGTTCTAGAGCTTCTCTACCTGGGCGGACGGTCACTTCCACATGCGATCTTGATGATGATTCCAGAGGCATGGGAAAACCACGCCACCATGCCGCGCAATCGTCGCGATTTCTATGCTTTTCATTCCTCCATGATGGAGCCGTGGGATGGTCCAGCATGCGTAACTTTTACTGATGGCCACCAAGTCGGTGCTGTGTTGGATCGCAATGGACTACGTCCTTCGCGCTATTGGGTAACAAAAGATGGTCTGGTTATTTTGGCTTCAGAAGTCGGCGTCTTGGATATTCCGCAAGAAAATGTTGCGCGCAAGGGCCGGCTCCAACCGGGTCGCATGTTCCTTGTAGATATCGAACAAGGTCGCATCATCGAGGATGAGGAAATTAAGAATCAACTTGCCGATGCTGCCCCTTATGGCGAATGGCTGCACAGCGGCATCGTCAGTTTGGCAGATCTTCCGGCACGTGAACACATTGTGTATCCGCACGCATCCGTTATTCGTCGGCAACGTGCATTTGGTTATACCGAAGAAGAACTCCGCATCATCATCAGCCCCATGGCTAAAAATGGCGCTGAACCTTTAGGTTCGATGGGTACGGATACGCCAATTGCGGCGCTTTCCGATAAACCACGTTTGCTTTTTGATTACTTCGCGCAATTGTTCGCGCAGGTCACTAATCCACCACTCGATGCGATTCGCGAGGAGCTTGTTACCAGCCTCGGCGGAACTATCGGACCCGAGCACAATCTTTTGGCGCCAGGCCCAGCATCATGTCGTCAAATTTCCTTGCCATTTCCCGTCATCGACAACGACGAACTTGCCAAGATCATTCACGTTAACGCCGATGGCGATCACCCGGGTTTTGCGGCGCATGTAGTTCGTGGTCTATTTCCGGTAGCCGGTGGGGGAGAAGCTCTACAAGAGCGCATCGCCGAGATCCGTCATGAAGTTTCCGAAGCTATTGCAGAAGGCGCACGCATCATTGTTCTTTCTGACCGCGACGGCGATTCCGAAGATGCTCCGATCCCTTCTTTACTTTTGACTTCCGCTATTCACCATCATTTAATTCGCGAGAAGACTCGTACCAAGGTTGGTCTCGTTGTTGAAACTGGCGAAGTTCGTGAGGTTCATCATGTTGCCTTGTTGGTTGGATTTGGCGCAGCTGCCGTCAATCCATATCTGGCTATGGAGAGCGCTGAAGACTTAGTTCGCCAAGGCGTCATCACCGGCATAACTCCCGAGAAGGCTGTTGGAAATCTCATCAAATCGTTGGGCAAAGGCGTTCTCAAGGTTATGTCGAAAATGGGAATCTCTACCATCGCCTCATACACAGGTGCGCAAGTTTTTGAAGCCATTGGGCTTTCGCGTGAGGTAGTAGATGAATACTTTGTTGGCGTTACTTCTCGACTAGGAGGAGTAAGTCTCGACGTCATCGCTGAGGAAACCATCAAGCGCCATCACATCGCTTATCCACCTGGTGGCGAAGTCCCCGGAACAAAGAGGTTGCCGATAGGTGGCGAATATCAATGGCGCCGTGAAGGTGAACCGCATCTCTTTGACCCAGAGACTGTTTTCACCTTGCAGCATTCCACTCGTGCAAAGAGATATGACGTGTTCAAGCGTTACACCTCTCGCATCGATGATCAGGCACGAGCTTTAATGACACTGCGCGGACTCTTTACTCTTCGAGAAGGTTTGTTGCCAGTAGTGCCCTTGGATGAAGTTGAATCTGCTTCCAGCATCATCAAGCGTTTTGCCACTGGCGCCATGTCGTACGGCTCCATCTCCAGCGAAGCCCACGAAACCTTGGCGATTGCCATGAACCGAATTGGCGGAAAATCCAACACCGGTGAAGGCGGCGAAGATCCTGCTCGATACACACCAGAGGCCAACGGTGATTCCAAGCGCTCATCCATTAAGCAAGTTGCCAGCGGTCGCTTTGGTGTTACTTCGGAATATTTGGTCAACTCCGATGACATCCAGATCAAGATGGCACAAGGGGCCAAACCCGGAGAAGGCGGACAACTTCCCGGCAACAAGGTCTATCCATGGATTGCCAAAGTCCGTTATTCAACTCCCGGCGTTGGTTTGATTTCCCCGCCACCTCATCACGATATTTATTCGATTGAAGATCTCGCCCAACTTATTCACGATCTCAAGAACGCCAACAAGAACGCGCGCGTTCACGTCAAGCTCGTTGCCGAGGTAGGTGTTGGCACGGTTGCAGCCGGAGTCAGCAAAGCTCATGCCGACGTTGTCTTGATCTCAGGCCATGACGGCGGCACGGGCGCTTCACCTCTAACATCGCTCAAGCATGCTGGTGCGCCGTGGGAACTTGGTTTGGCTGAAACGCAGCAGACTCTCATTCTCAATGGCTTGCGCGATCGCATCGTAGTTCAAGTAGATGGTCAAATGAAGACTGGCCGAGATGTCGTCATCGGAGCACTCCTCGGTGCAGAAGAGTTTGGTTTTGCCACCGCACCTTTGGTGGTTTCCGGATGCGTCATGATGCGTGTGTGCCATTTGGATACTTGTCCGGTGGGTGTTGCGACCCAGAACCCCGAACTACGTGCTCGCTTCTCGGGCAAGCCTGAATTTGTCGAGACCTTCTTCGAATACATCGCTGAAGAAGTTCGTGAGTGGCTGTCGAAGCTTGGCTTCCGATCAATCGATGAAGCCATCGGTCAAGTTGAGTTCTTGGATACTCGAGTTGCCGTTAATCATTGGAAGGCGAGCGGACTTGATCTCGCGCCCTTGTTGCAATCTCCCGTTGGAGATGCAACTACTCCACGAAAGAACACCACCGTTCAAGATCACGGTCTGGCAGCTGCGCTCGATAATCAACTCATCAAACTTTCTGCCGATGCTTTGAACTCCGCACAACCAGTCCGTATCGAACTTCCGGTGCGAAATGTGAATCGAACTGTAGGCACGATGCTCGGCGCCGAAGTAACTCGGCGCTATGGCGGAGCCGGCCTTCCCGAAGGAACAATCGACGTGCTCCTGCATGGCTCTGCTGGACAATCTTTTGGAGCCTTTATACCGAAGGGTTTAACCCTTCGACTATTCGGCGACACCAATGACTTCGTTGGCAAAGGCTTATCAGGCGGGCGCATCGTTGTCAGGCCAGATGAGAAAGCAACTTTTCCATCGAATGAGAATGTCATCGCCGGAAACGTTATCGGTTACGGTGCCACATCTGGCCAAATCTTTATTCGCGGTGTTGTCGGAGAGCGCTTCTGCGTTCGTAACTCTGGCGCTACTGCCATTGTTGAAGGCGTTGGCGATCACGGCTGTGAATATATGACAGGTGGAATCGCCATGATCCTGGGCAAGATTGGTCGCAATTTTGCAGCAGGTATGTCCGGTGGCCGTGCCTTTGTTCTTGACCTCGATCCACTATTGGTCAATGGCGATATGGTCGATGTGCTTTCACTTCCCGCAGATCAAGAAGAGATTGTGCATTCACTCATTGTTCAATATGCGCAAGAAACTGGTTCACCGACCGCCCAATCTCTCGCAGAGGAATGGCCAGATTCGAAGTCCCGAATTTCCATGGTCATGCCTCGAGATTATGCGCGCGTTTTAGTAGCGATCGATCGGGCCGAACGTGAAGGACTTCCTGTCGACAAAGTAATCATGGAGGCACTCAATGGCTGATCCACGCGGATTTCTCACCACCCCTCGTGTTCTTCCAACACGTAGACCTGTCGATGTACGCATCCAGGACTGGAAAGAAGTGTACGAGCCCCAAGATCTTGGAGAACTTCGAAAGCAAGCTGGTCGTTGCATGGATTGCGGAATTCCGTTCTGCCATCAGGGTTGCCCCCTCGGAAATTTAATTCCAGAATGGAATGACTTGATCTGGCGCGGTGAAAAGCGCGAGGCCATTGATCGCCTGCACGCCACCAATAACTTCCCAGAATTCACGGGCAGACTCTGTCCAGCACCATGCGAAACGGCATGTGTTGTTGGCATAAATGCTCAGGCCGTCACCATCAAGCAGGTCGAACTTCGCACCATTGAAGAAGCCTTCGAGAGTGGCGACGTCGTGCCACTTGCGCCTGATCGACTTACGGGAAAAACCATCGCCGTTATTGGTTCGGGTCCAGCAGGATTGGCTGCCGCGCAACAATTGACGCGCGCCGGACATACTGTTGCTGTGTACGAACGCGCCGAGAAAATCGGCGGTTTACTCCGTTACGGAATTCCCGAATTCAAAATGGAGAAGTCGATCCTGGATCGACGTCTGGCCCAAATGGAAGCAGAAGGCACCAGATTCCGACCTGGAGTTAACGTTGGCGAAGAGATCACTGGAGCTTCGCTGCGCGTGAAATATGACGCAGTTGTATTGGCGGTCGGTTCAACGAACTGGCGCGATCTGCAAGTGCCGGGTCGTGAGTACAAAGGTATTTATCAAGCAATGGAATTTCTCCCTTGGGGAAATAAGCAAGGTCTAGGCGAAATCGCTGGCGAGCCACCCATTAACACCAAAGGCAAACACGTGGTGATTCTTGGTGGTGGAGACACCGGCGCTGATTGCCTCGGAACATCGATTCGTCAGGGCGCAGCCAGCGTCACTCAACTAGAAATCTTGCCAAGGCCAACGGAAGAACGTCCTTCCTCTCAGCCATGGCCGACTTATCCCATGATTTATCGCGTCTCATCCGCGCACGAAGAAGCCGGCGAGCGTCTCTACGCTGTCTCCACGGAAGAGTTCCTCGGTGATGCTGATGGAAATGTGCGCGCGCTTAAGATTGTCGAAACGCAATTCGTAGATGGCAAGTTCCAAAAAGTTGAGGGCAGCGAACGAGAAATCCCAGCTGATTTTGTCTTTCTAGCCATGGGATTTGTTGGGCCAGAGAAGAGCCCATTGCTTGAGCAATTGGAAGTTGAATTCGATCAACGGGGCAATATAAAGCGTGATGACAAATTCCAAACGTCGACTGAAGGAGTTTTTGTTTGTGGCGACGCCGGGCGTGGTCAATCTCTCATCGTTTGGGCTATAGCTGAAGGTCGAAGTGCTGCTGCCGCCGTAGATGAATTCTTGATGGAATCTACGCAACTCCCAGCGCCGATCGAACCTACTGCACGTCCCATGATGGTTTAGGCTTACCAATTATGCGTAGAGCCAAAATAGTTTGCACGATGGGTCCGGCCGTTGAGGCACCAGAAAAAGTCGATGAGTTAATTGCTGCGGGCATGAATATGGCCAGGCTTAATCTCTCTCATGGTGGATACCCCGAACATCAGAACCGCCTCGATCTTGTCCGCGCCAGCGCTGAGAAAGCCGGACGCGCAGTGGCCATTCTGGTAGACCTACAAGGTCCCAAGATTCGCCTGGCGCGATTTGCAGATGGTCCGCACGAACTTCTTCGTGGCGACATTTTTACGATCACCACCGATGATGTCATCGGCACCAAAGAGCGCGTTGGTACAACCTTCAAAGGCCTTCCCGGAGATTGCAAAGCCGGAGATCGCATTCTCATCGATGATGGC
>CANBRH010000042.1 GCA_947371865.1 Actinomycetota bacterium | reverse complement strand
GATTCATGGCTGTGCGATTCATGGCTGTGCGATTCATGGCTGTGCGATTCATGGCTGTGCGATTCATGGCTGTGCGATTCATGGCTGTGCGATTCATGGCTGTGCGATTCATGGCTGTTCCGTTAATTCTCACGTATTGCGATTCCTGTTGAATTCGTCTTCATTTGCCGTAAAAATAGAGTTGAGATCGCCGGCAAACTTTCCGCCTTGGAACCTAAAAGAATCGAGCCGCCTCCGGGCAAGGCGATGGTGTCAACATCGAAGTTATCAAGATTCTCATTCGAACCAAAGAGAGCAGCTTTTGCGACCTTGCCCTGCGTGAAATTTGAGATGCCCGTTTGGAATAAGAAGAAGCCAGATATTTGAAGTACTCCCATGAAGAGCATCAATGTTGGAATTAGGACCAATGCACTCTCCACAGATCCACGATCACGCGCTTCCTGATGGAATCGGGATTCGACAAATGCGGACCAGTGTCGATGCCACCAAAATTCCTTCATTTATCGAATGTTGTTCATTGAATCAAGCGAATGGGTCAATATTGCAGATAGTCGAGGGGCAGCAACAGTCCAAATGCCAGTGATCAAACCGGTGGTCATTAACACAACCAAGACCCACCCAGGGACGTCGCCGCGATCACCTTGTAAAGATCGCCTCACCTTTCCCCACAACTCGTCATGCCTTACAACAGCATCACTTGCTAAAAGTTGAGCTCGAAGCGTCAATCCAGCGAAAGAAAGTTTTATCCTCTGGCCTAAAGCCAGGTTTGGTCGATCGAATGCGCTGATTCTGAATCTAAGGGGCAGGTTTGTAATCTCTGTAGTCATATCGACGGCTACGTTTGTGCTCAATTTAGTTGACATGAACTTTCCTTCCAGTGATTGAGGACATTAGGTAATTTGTGCTTTTTGTTGTGAAGTTGGTGAAGGCGAGGTTTAAGGCAACGGGCTTTTGGTGCTTATTCTTGTGAAGTTGTTGTTGGTGAAATTTAAGACTTTTGGATATTGGTGCTTATTCTTGTGCAGTTGATGATGGTGAGGTTTACATATTGAGTAACTTGTGGATAAGCAATTCGGAAAAGAGCACCATTTAAAACATTTTTTGGCCTAACGCTAAATAAGAGGGCCACAGGGCAAAAAGCACTGAAACCGGGAGAATGAGAAAAACCACCGGCACCATCAACGCGATCTCAGCTTTACCCGCCAACTTGGTAATTTCGGCATGGCGGTGTTTGCGAGCGTCTTCCACTTGTCGATGTAAAACTTCAGCAAGTGGTGTGCCGCGCTCGATCGCAATAATGAGTGCGTCAACAAAACGGCGTATTACTCTCGAATCTGCTTTTTGGGAGAGCCCTTCTAATGCGTTATGCAATCCGCCTCCATTCCTAATTTCCGCCGATGCAGTTCTGAGTAACTCGCCAAATTTGCCGCTGAATGTTTCTGCGATGCGGATAAGTGCAAGCGACGGACTCTCGCCGGCTACTACCAGAATTGTGTAAATCTCAGCGAAGGCTGGAAATTCGGTTTCTATCTTCTGTCTTTGAGACTTAGTTACCCGTGCTTGTAACTTCGAACGCCATTTGAAGAAGGCAAATACTGAAAGAGAACCTAGAGCAATTGCCTTCACGGGAGATGCCATAAAAACGGTCAAGAGCAATATCGCTCCCGCAACCAAACCGACTTGTGAACTTTTAGAAATGCTCCGGAGCGTCACCTTTCCCCCATTCAACTGAACGGAGTCGTCGCGGGAGGAAGTACCTATAGGTTCAGATAAGAGGAACTTCATTCTAAAAACCTCATGAAATCCCTCTAAGGGATCGTCGAACTCCTGAAGTAGTAAGTAAGTTGAATATCCCAAAAGCGGAGACACTAAGAGCAACGAGAGAATTAACATAATTGTCTCGTAAAAACACGCGGGTTGTCGGGAATGCGTCCGACCTGATTCATCCACACATACGCGACGAAAGTCATCAACGCACCCACCAGAAGCACGGCACTACCGGAAGAAGAGGAGTAGGCGCGCAATGTGTTTGGCTGCAACGCGAGAATCAGAAGTAGAACCCATGGGGCGATTGCAGCAAGCATCGCCGAGTTCTTGATCCAACCGTGTTTAGCTGAGATTTCATTTCGTAAATCGAGGTCGGAGCGAATGAAGTCAGCCAATGTGCGCAAAGTGATTGAAGTATCTCGGCTCCCTGAACCTCGAGCGAACTTCAAAACCTCGCAGACTTGGTCGGCCATTGGGTCGCTAAAGCAGTTCTTGACACCTTCTATCGAAATGTCGAAATCGAGACCATTTTTCAAATCATTTTCAAAAGTTTGAAAAATCTTTTTCGAGATCTCTGGGCCTCTCTTTCCCAGACCCGCAACGGTCTCACTTAGCGAGAGTCCCGACCTCAATCCGGAAATGATGTGATCGAGAATTTCTGGCCACAGGGACCGGAATTCAGCCTTGACCTTCTCGCGCTTCCTTCTCTCAAGAAGGAATGGAACGCCGGAAATCATCATGGCATAAGGCAACGCAACTACTGCGGACTGAATAATCAAAGTTGCCACTAAGAAGCCGAGTAGGAAAAAGAAAAGTGCTTTGATAGCCCAGTATGAAGTTTGGCTTCTTCTGCCTAGATAGCTCGGGGAGGAAATTTCTCCGGCAAGATTTTGGGGCATCTTCACGCTTTGGCACGCTGCGAATCGATGACCTTCTGCCGTGAAGATGAAGTACCTACACCTTCGACTTGCCCAATGCCACGTAAATATTCAGGTATGTCGCCATTGTTAATCGCGTACAGCGTGAATACAGGTTCAGTTTCTATACGGTCAGCTTCAACTCGACCGGTCATCGCCAATACTTGCGTCACGACGCGTCGACCCATCGAGTTTAAGGAGATATGGACGACCACGTCTATTGCAGATGCCACTACTGGAGTGATGAAACGGTGCGAAATATTTTCGCCCGCTAGCAATGGGAGCGTTTGGAGTTTGGCAATAGCATCTTGAGCAGAATTCGCGTGAATTGTGGCGGCGCCAGGCAAACCAGAATTTAGGGCTATGAGTAAATCGAGAGACTCTGCTTCCCGAATCTCACCAACGACAAGACGGGACGGTCTCATGCGCAAAGCCTCTTTGATTAACCTGCGAAGCGGAATTTCTCCCTCACCTTGTAGATTTGGCGATCGAGTCTGCATTGCTACACAATCTGAAACTTTCGGTCGAAGTTCAAATACTTCTTCAATCGTGATCACGCGACTTTTGTTTGGTACGGCACCAATCAACGCGTTTAGAAGTGTTGTTTTCCCAGCCTGCGTCGAACCACTAACAAGAATGTTCTTCCCTGCGACAACGCACTCCGTGAGAAATTCCTGGACTTCGGCGCTCAAGACACCGATTTTTACAAGTTCTGCCAGCGAGTTCCCGCGAACTATATGTTTGCGAATATTAATGGCCCAATGCTTCGCCGTGATTTCTGGAATTGCAACGTGTAGGCGACTTCCATCAGGCAACCTAGCGTCGACAAAAGGATTAGAGAGGTCAAGCCTTCGTCCACCCCACATCAAAAGCCGTTCGATAAGTCCCCGAACTTCTTCAAGGGACATGACCAGGTTCGATAACTGACTAATACCTGATTTGGCATAAAAGATTCGATTCGGTGAATTCAACCAAATCTCCTCGACCTCAGGGTCTTCCATAAGCGTTTGCAGACGGCCGTAATCGGTTCGTATCTGGAGTTCTTCTTGGTGAAGTTCTTCGTTAACTTCTTGTTCTGAAATTTTCTCAGGCCCTTGAATGTTTCCCGTCACTGTCAATTTGCGTCGCTCGGGGAATGTAATTGCTCTAGAGTCCCTGGTGTTCATTCGACGTTCTACAGGCTGTGAAATCGAAGTCCCAGATCCACTTTCGTTATCGAAGGGCCGAAGGATGGTCTGGGGAGATCTTGGAACTTCGTCCGTTAGATTGAATCTGGATTCCCTTGACACTTCTTGATGATGTACAGAATTCCAAGAAGAGTTCTGCGGATATGGTAATTCTCCCCTCCGGATCAGAACCTTTGATGTCGACGAACGATTATCCATGTGCAAAGCAAACTGCCTTTTTTGCTCGTCTTAAGCCTCTAGCGGGGGTCCTGTGAATTGCAGATATATTGTTGGCCAGTTGTTACATCGTAATTACAGTAAGTAGCAACAAGTCATGACCCGAAATGAACCCCATCTACTCGGCGAAGCCACGTATGGAAATTTTCGCTTTCTTCTCTTTCAATCACGTCGACTTGGATATCCGAGTCAAGATTGGCTCTCGCAATTGCAATCCGAGCGTTTTCTGTGTTGCCGCGAATGAAGACCCAAAAGCCATCTTCTGAAATTCGAGAGAAGAATTCGTCTGCTCTCGTTCCGTGACTAATAACACTGGAAACTTTGACAATTCGTTCAGAGAATACGGAATCCGTTTCTTGCACACCGGCATGCTCTCTTCGGTTCAGGACGATGGAGATGATGGAGAGTGCGCGATGATCTCGATTTGAAGCGGCAATTTCTCTTCTCAAGTTTCCGTAAAAAAGCTCAGGGGCCATCGAGCCAGTCAACGTATCCACGATGCCGTTATTCCGAAATTCGAGCGTTCGAACCACATTCAAAGGCTATTATTTGAGGACCACACTGAGAAGGGTTGCTAAAAAGAAATATGACTAACCCTGACCTTGGCCACGACTCGCCAGAGTCTAATTCAGCAAAAAACGATAAAAATTACCTTGGAATCCGCGCCTTCCTCCAATACGAAACCGCCCGCCTCAATGCCATCCGCCTTCTGCGCCTTGAGTCCGGACTTTTGGTCTTACTCGTGCTCTACTTAGGAATTTCAGGAATATTCAAAACCGTATCTGCCCCGGGCGCCTTAATAGGTGAAGTGATTTTTGGCTTGTTAGGTTCAGTTGCGCTCTACATTTCTTCAAATGGATTTGCGCAGCGAAAGTCCTTCGGGCGAGCGCCTGCGGTTCTAGCCAACTTAATCACGCTCGGCGTCTGCTACTTCATGTTCAGCGGTGGTCTGATTGTTGTTGCAGTTCCGCTCTCATTGCTTGCACTGGCAACTTTTCTTTCAGCGCTCTTCGGCTACAAAGGGAACTAATCTCACCCCTTCATTACGCAGGAATTACTTGTCGGTCCTCTCTGAATCTTTACCAAGGAATTACTTGTCGGTCCTCCCAGAACAAACCAGTTTGATCTTCGCCAGGCGTGAACTCACGAAGCGCTAACCAGATCGCCGTCTCGGCACCTTCTTCGGCCGAACGTGGGGCATCGGGTCCGCCCATATCAGTGCGCGAATGATTAGGGCAGATTGCATCAACTAAGAGCCCACGCGAACCATGGCCAGTTTCATGCGCGAGATTGCGAACCAGCGCATTAACTCCTGCTTTGCTTATTCGATAAGGCGCAAGGCCGCCAGCATTTCCTGGGCCCGACATGCGACCCAGGCAAGCGGAGAAAATAATGATTCGACCATTACGCGCTTCGGCCATTTTGGATCCGACTTCACTGACGGCCGTGAAGACGGAATCCAAATTGGTAGCCATAACCCGGCGCCACTCTGCGTCGGTAGTTCGAAGCGTCTTAGACATTTTCTCGCTCATCACTCCATGAGCTAAAACCAAAATTTGTGGAACTCCGAAAGTGGCGACTGATTCAGAAAGGCTCGCGCGGAAAGTTTCGATATCTGAAACATCGACTGCTCGGAAATCGCAATCCAAAGTTTGGGCAGCCCTTGCTGCACGTTCTGGATCTTTCGAAATGATGAGCACGCGGTAACCGTTTTCGCGAAGTGCCTTCGCGACTTCATTTCCCAAACCTCGTGATCCGCCAGTTACGAATGCCAGCGGTGATCCGCTTGCCTCGGTGGGCAATGTTGCCTTGGTTGCCGGGCTTACCTCGGCTGGAGTCGCATTCGATTGGGGGGAAGTCGGCAGGGAATTCACTCGCCGAACTTTGCCCTGAATATGGACATTCCGCTCATCGAGTATCTCCACCGCGGCGACCATCTCTTGCACTGAGGGGTCTTGGATTACAAGAAGGTTTAGGGTCACAAGCGGGTCTTGGGTTACAAGAGGGGCTTGGGCTGACGGAGGGGCTTGGGCTGACGGAGGGGCTTGGGCTGACGGAGGGGCTTGGGTTACAAGAGGGACTTGGGTTACAAGAGGGACTTGCCCAGATTGCGCCTCTTCTCACAGCCCGCTGGTTCATTTTCGTGAAGTCGCACACTTTCAGAACTATTAGACTGGCGCCCTCGCACGAAATTCTTGCCACTTAACGGATGGGGAGCATCGCCAGTGTCGGCATCGGGATCGAAGACGCCTGCCAGTAACGGACCAGCCAAGCGCTTTGGCGAGTCCTTCGGGGCTAACGAATGGCTCGTTGACGAGATGTACGAACGCTTTCTTGCCGACCCAAGCTCTGTTGATAAGGCCTGGTGGGATTTCTTCTCGGATTACACCCCTGCGGCCACAACTCTGGCCGGCGCCGCCCGCCCAGTCCTTCCGACTTTGGGAGATGCGCCAAAAGGTGGAACTCCGCCGCTGCCTAAAGCACCTGAAGCTGCCCAAGGAATTCCAACTCCGGCTACACCAGTAAGTGCCTCTGCTTCTGCAGC
>CANBRH010000041.1 GCA_947371865.1 Actinomycetota bacterium | reverse complement strand
GGTAGCGCGATTAAGTAAACCAAGTGCGAACTAGTAGTCATGATTACCGTTTCAACAAACTGGCATCGTCAACTGATGCCGATCGACGGGAGCGATAAATCGTGACGATAATCGCGAGTCCAACTACAACTTCGCAGGCAGCCACAACCATCGTAAAGAAGGAAGCGACTTGGCCATCGAGGTTGCCATTAATTCGAGCGAAGGTAACAAAAGCGAGGTTTGCTGCGTTGAGCATCAATTCGATGCACATGAAGACAACAATTGCGTTGCGACGAACGACGACGCCAATAGCGCCGATGGTGAAGAGAATGACAGAGAGATAGATGTAATTGGAAAGATCCATTTAGTTCTCCTCCTCTTCCTTCTGTTGTAGTTCAAAGATTTTGCTGGTGATCATGTCTCCACGAGCTTCAAGGACACTTGAAATTGAAGTCGGCGCAGGCGAGCCATCAGGAAGGAGCGCTGGAACATCAACAGCATTGTGACGGGCGAAGACTCCAGAACCTGGAAGACCAGCGGCAGCGGCAAGTGAGGCGCCGCGGAAACGGGCGATGGAAAGATCGCGTTGGTTATTGCGAGAATGAACTTTTTGGCTATGGGCTAAGACCATTGCACCAAGTGCAGCCGTAATCAGCAGCGCCGAGACAACTTCAAATGCCCAGACATATTTCGTGAAGAGTTGTTCAGCTAGACCTTGAACATTGCCACCTTGATTAGCCGATGCCAGTCCGACCGCGGAACGCCCAAGAGTTGCCCGGCCGACGAGGGAAACCAAAAGCCCACCCAAGCCCACTGCAGCAACGATGGCGGAGGCACGTTGGCCCTTAATGTTCTCGACGAGCGAATCAGAGCTATCGACGCCAACTAACATCAAAATAAAGAGGAAGAGCATCATGACCGCGCCTGTGTAAACAACTACCTGGACGATGCCAAGGAACAGTGCATCTTCGGCGATATAAAAAATCGCGAGCGTAATCATGATCCAAGCAAGAAGCAGAGCAGAGTGAACTGCCTTTTTCGCCATCAAGATTCCGAGTGCAGCAAGGACGGCGAGCGGGGCAAGCATCCAGAAAAGCACAGCCTCTGGGGTCTTGGTACTTCCAAGTTGAACGGCGAGATTAAGCATGGCTGGTCGTCTCCTGTGATGGATGGGAGCCAGGGACTTCACCACGGTAATAAGTGGTGTCAGTGCTATCTGGGTACATAGGGTGCGGTGGCATCAACATTCCTTGACGAAGCGGTGCCAACAGATCTTCTTTTTCGAAAATCAACTTTGAACGCTCATCGTCAGCAAGTTCATATTCGTTTGTCATGGTGAGCGCTCGAGTAGGACAAGCTTCGATGCAGAGGCCGCAGAAAATGCAGCGCGCATAATTGATCTGATACACGCGGCCATATCGTTCGCCTGGGGAGAATTGCTCATCGGCGGTGTTGTTGGCGCCCTCGACCAAGATGGCATCTGCCGGACACGCCCAGGCGCACAGTTCGCAACCGATGCACTTCTCTAGCCCATCTGGGTGGCGATTAAGTTGATGGCGACCATGAAAGCGTGGAGCAGTGGGCTCTTTTACCTCTGGATATTGAACGGTGTTGGGCTTCTTAAACATGGTGACAAAAGTGACCCAAAAACCTAAGAGTTGCTTGAAGAAACCACTGGGCTCTTGATCTGGAATTGGAGTGGAATCGGCAGAGGCTTTCGCCAATCCGAATTCATCGCCGCGAGGAGTTATATCAGTCATGTATTTGCTCCTTAGCGTTTTGCGAAATAGCGCTTTGTGAAATAGCGATATTCGGAATAGCAGGTACGGGGAAAGAAGGCTCAGGGAATTCGCCAACCTCATCGAGAATGGCTTGCTTGCGCTTGGCAGACTCGTAGAAAGAAGTGATGGCCACGATGATGAGAACAATTCCGACGGTAAATCCGGCGATCACCATACGGTTTTCATTTCGTTGCGACATAACGCGCAATGTTGAGACGACCAAAATCCAGAAGAGGCTAGAAGGAATCAATACTTTCCAACCAAACTTCATAAATTGGTCGTAACGCATGCGGGGCAGTGTTCCGCGCAACCAAACAAAGAAGAAGAAGAAACCGATTAGTTTGATAACGAACCAAACCATCGTGAACCAACCACCAAGCCAGCTTTCGGTAAAGGTAAGTCCAGGAATTGCGTGGTAGCCACCCATAAAGAGTGTGGTTGCTAATGCGGATACGCCGACAATGTTGACGTATTCAGCCAAGAAGAAGAGAGCGAATTTGAGAGATGAGTACTCGGTGTGGAATCCACCCACGAGCTCACCTTCGGCTTCGGCAAGGTCAAACGGTGCACGGTTGGTTTCGCCAACCATCGAGATCGCGTAAATAACAAATGATGGGAAGAGAACTACCGAAAACCACCAATGATGCTGAGCGGCAACGATGTCGGAAGTGGACATCGAGCCGGAATAGATAAAGACCGCAACGAGGGAAAGGCCCATGGCAACTTCGTAAGAAATAACCTGAGCGCTGGAGCGCAATCCACCGAGAAGTGGATAGGTCGATCCAGATGACCATCCGGCCAAAACAATTCCGTAGACGCCAACCGAGGCAATAGCCAGGACATAGAGAACGCCAACTGGGATATCAGTAAGTTGCATTAAGGTCTTATGTCCAAAGAGATTTACATTTCCGGTAAAAGGAATAACTGCAAAAGACATGAAGCATGTGGTCGCGCTGATGATAGGCGCGATGATGAAAACGATGCGGTCAGCGGCTTTAGGAATGAGATCTTCCTTTAGCGCCAATTTCACTCCATCGGCAAGAGACTGCAACAGGCCAAATTTTCCGGTGCGGTTTGGTCCAACGCGTTGCTGCATGAAAGAGACCCAACGTCGTTCCGCCCAAATTGCCAGCAGAGTGCATACGACGCAGAAAACAAAGATCAACAGCCCTTTGACCAGAATGATCCAACCTGGGTCAGTGCCTAAGAGATCTGAAGCGTTCATGCCTTCACCACCGATACAACTACGCCACCGACATTGCCGAGAGTGGCAATGGCTTGTGAACCTTCCGAATTTCGAGGGATCCAAACTGCAGCATCTGCCATCTCATCCACGACGACTGGCAGCACTGTTGAGCCACGTTCGGTAGAAATCTTTACCAAGTCGCCATCACTTACAGAGAGCGCGGCCGCTCTGCCAGCAGAAATGTGCGCCGCGGCTGATCTGGCGGTGCCGGCTAGGTTTGGCTCGTTGGACTGCAAAGTACCTAGGTCTAACAAAAGGCGCCAGGATGCCAAGACTGCTTGATCTCCGCTAACTGCTGGTGAAGTTGCACCAGAAACTGAAGTGAAGGAAAGCTTTGCTCCATCCCACTTACCAAGGGCGCTGATTTCACGGGCGGTTGCTGCTACTGATGGAAGATTAATGGGCGCGCCAAGTTCGTCGGCTAGCATAGAAAGAATGCGAACATCGCTACGCGATTGGGCTTCTTCAATCGCTTTGTCGAAGGAACGAGGGCGGCCTTCCCAATCAAAGAAAGTTCCGCTCTTCTCGGTGACTGCGGCAACCGGAAGAACAACATCGGCAACTGCGGTGACTGCGCTATGAGCAATTTCCAGGGAAACCACAAAGGTATTGAGAAGGTCAGTAAGAGCTGTTGCCGAAATATCTAATGGATCGACGCCAGCAATGACGAGAGCATCGAGTTCGCCGCGATTGGCTGCGGAGAGAATTTCAGAAGTGGATCGGCCGATTTCAGCAGGAAGCGCACTTACTCCCCAAGCGGCGGCAACATCTACTCGAGCTGCGGCATCTGTGACAGGACGACCGCCTGGCAGCAAATTGCCGATAGCACCGGCTTCGAGGGATCCGCGCTCGCCAGAGCGACGAGGAATCCATGCCAACTTTGCGTTGAATTTATGTGAAAGCGCGAGCGCAGCGGAGAGAGCACCGTGGGATTCACCCAACCGCTCGCCCACCAGAATGACGCTCTTTTCGGTGAGATCAGAAATTGCAGCAATAGCTGCAGACTCTCCGCCAAGAACAACAGGAATAAATTTGGCTTTCAATTTCTTGGTGCCGCGGCTGGCAATAGTTGCAACCGTGGTGATGGGTAAACCGCGTTTGCGAACTTGCTTGAACAGACGCAAGAAAACGATTGGTGATTCATCTTCAGGTTCAAATCCGAGCAGAACAACTTGGTCCGCCTTATCAATGTCGGCGTAGGTGGTGGTGAGACCAGTGACAACCGTGGCTAGGAAATCGCGCTCTTCATCGCTGTTGGTACGAGCACGGAAATCAATGTCATTGGTTCTGAGGGCTACTCGAGCAAATTTGCTGTAACCATAAGCGTCTTCGACCGTGGCTCGTCCGCCAACGAGTACGCCAGCACGCTTGCCCTTAAGTCCTGCGGCTGCGGCTGCAAGAGCCTCTGGCCAAGATGCGTCGTGAAGTTCGCCATCTTCACCTCGAACGAGCGGTGTAGCGATGCGCTCTTTGCTGGAGATGTACTTGAATGCCCAACGACCCTTGTCGCAGTTCCATTCCTCGTTAACAGCAGCGTCTTCGCCTGCCAATCGGCGCAAGGTCTTTCCGCGACGAATATCAGTGCGCAACGAACAACCCGAAGCGCAATGCTCGCAAGCAGATGGAGCCGAGACAAGATCGAATGGACGCGAGCGGAATCGGTATGAAGCACCGGTGAGTGCACCGACGGGGCAAATCTGCACTGTGTTTCCCGAGAAGTAGGACTCGAATGGATCCTTCTCGTAAATACCAACTTGTTGTAGTGCACCACGTTCGTTCAAGGTAATGAATGCATCGCCGGCAATTTGATCGGAGAAGCGAGTGCAGCGTGCACATAGGACGCAACGTTCGCGATCGAGAAGTACTTGCGATGAAATTGCGACTGGTTTATCAAAGGTGCGCTTGACACCTTCGTAACGGGATTCGCTACGGCCAGTGCTCATAGCCTGATTTTGAAGGGGACATTCGCCACCCTTGTCGCAGACTGGGCAATCAAGCGGGTGATTTATAAGGAGTAATTCCATAATGCCCTTTTGGGCCTTTTCAGCAACTGGTGAGGTTAATTGAGTTTTTACAATCATTCCGTTTTCAACCGGAATGGTGCACGAAGCCTGAGGTTTTGGAAAAGCGCGTCCATTGATTTCAATATCAACCAAACATTGGCGACAAGCGCCGGCTGGAGCGAGCAATGGGTGATCGCAGAAACGAGGAATTTGAATTCCGAGTTTTTCGGCAGCGCGAATGACGAGCGTGCCTTTTGGAACTGTGACTTCAAAGCCGTCGATGACGACCGTGATCATCTCAACTTCGGTTAAGGCCTCTGGAGTCATCGTGAACCTGCCGCTTCAAACTTGGTCGAGGCGATTGGATCGAAAGGACAACCGCCATTGTTGAGATGTTGCATGTATTCCTCGCGGAAATATTTGAGTGAAGAGATGATCGGGCTAGCCGCACCATCAGCTAAGGCGCAGAAAGAGCGACCGGCAATGTTGTCTACAACATCTAACAATTTATCGAGGTCGGCTTCGGTTCCCTTGCCAGCCTCAAGATCGCGAAGAATCTGAACTAACCACCAAGTGCCTTCACGGCATGGGGTGCATTTTCCGCAGGACTCGTGCTTGTAAAACTCGGTCCAGCGAAGAACGGCGCGAAGCACGCACGTAGTCTCGTCAAAGATCTGTAAGGCCTTTGTGCCGAGCATGGAACCTGCGGCGGAGACACCTTCGTAATCCAGAGCTACATCGAGATGATCGGCAGTAAACATGGGGGTCGAAGAACCACCTGGAGTCCAGAACTTCAATTGGTGACCTGGGCGAATTCCGCCAGCGAGATCGAGCAGCTCACGCAAGGTAATGCCAAGAGGTGCTTCAAATTGTCCTGGGTTGGCCACGTGGCCCGAAAGCGAATAGAGCGTAAAGCCCTTGCTCTTTTCTGTACCCATGCCTGAGAACCATTCGGCGCCATTATTAATAATGGAAGGAACGCTCGCGATGGATTCAACGTTGTTAACAACGGTGGGACGGGCGTAGAGACCGGCAATTGCAGGAAATGGTGGGCGTAAACGTGGTTGGCCGCGGAAACCTTCCAATGAATCTAGCAGTGCAGTTTCTTCGCCACAGATATAGGCGCCAGCGCCAACGTGGAGAACGAGCTCGAGATCGAAACCCTTGCCATGAATATTCTTGCCGAGATGACCAGCCGCATATGCCTCGGCTATGGCTTGTTGTAAGCGGCGAACAACGTGGGCAACTTCGCCACGAATATAAATAAAAGCATAGTTAGCGCGGATCGCGTAGGAGGCAATAATGATTCCTTCAACCAACACGTGCGGGTTAGCCATCAAAAGTGGCATGTCTTTGCACGTACCTGGTTCGGATTCATCGGCATTAACGACGAGGTAATGCTCTTTGTTATCGCCTTGAGGAATAAATCCCCACTTCATGCCGGTAGGAAAACCGGCGCCGCCACGACCACGAAGTCCAGAATCTTTGATGAGTTGAATTACAGCATCGGGTTCCATCTCGAGTGCTTTACCAACTGCGTCATAGCCGCCATGGCGCTTGTAACCCTCGATAGTGAAGGAATCTTTTTCATCCCAGTGCGCAGAAAGTACTGGAGTTAACTGAGTCATGAATTCCCCCGTGCAATTTTCAAACCGAGAAGAGAAGGATCTCCGGCTTGGACACCTTCGCCAGCAAGTCCATCGGACAAGCCCGCCAAAACTTCGGAATTTTCTTTCCAGGTGCGCAAAGATTTTGGTCCACGAGTTGGGGCTGGTGGGTTGCCAATGCGGGCACCATCAATGAGGTCACGAACGCTTTGTGGCGTCTGGTTGTCGTAGAACTCCCAGTTGACCATTACTACTGGCGCATAATCGCAAGCCGCGTTGCATTCGATGCGTTCCAACGAAACTTTGCCATCAGAAGTTACTTCATCT
>CANBRH010000040.1 GCA_947371865.1 Actinomycetota bacterium | reverse complement strand
CCTCACCGGTTTAGTAGGAGGCCCAACTCTTCTCCACGTGATACTGGTATGGATACCAGCCCTGTGCACCATTGCGCTCTCTTTTACTTTTTGGGATGGCATTGGTGGCTTAAACCAGATTCACTGGGCAGGCCTTAAGAATTACCAACAAATTTTTACGATCTATCAAGATTTTAAGCCGGCGGTACGAAATAACGTTCTGTGGCTGGGCTTCTTTGCGGTAATTGCGACTCCACTGGGAGTAATCCTCGCGTACTACATTGATAAGGAACTCAAGGGCACCAAGTTTTTCCAGACAGCTTTCTATCTACCAATGGTGCTTTCACTTGCGGTTACCGGAATTGTTTGGGACTACATCTTCCGCACCAACGGATTCGTAAACTCGATAATGGGAAATACCGATCCGCAAACTGCGACTTCCTGGTTTGGTGATCCACATAAAAATATCTGGATCGTTCTGATTATTGCTTCGTGGCGCCATATTGGTTATGTCATGTTGCTTTATTTAGCAGGAATGAAGTCCGTGGACCCTTCGCTGCACGAAGCAGCAGCTATCGATGGAGCCACCGCTTGGTACACCTTCCGCAAAGTTATTTTCCCATCACTGCGTCCGGTAAATGTCATCATCATCGTAATTACAGTTATCGACTCGCTACGTGCGTTCGACTTGGTGTACATCATCAACCGTGGTCGTAATGGTCTGCAATTACTTGGCGTTCTGGTTTATGACAACATTTTCGGCGAGGCAACTCGAATCGGTTGGGGTGCGGCTTTGGCCACTATCCTCTTCTGCCTTTCGATTGTGCCGATCATGCTGTATCTCTATCAAACCTTTAAGAAGGAAAAGTAATGGTTACCGGCAAAAGCTCTCGGCTCGGCAATTCAATTGCCATTGCGATTCTCTTCATATTTGCAATTGTTTGGATGTTTCCAATTTTCTGGACTCTGCTTCAATCACTGCGCCCTTACGGCGATGTGCTGAAGTACGGTTCGGTTTCTTGGCCGCATCATCTCAATCTGCATAACTATTGGACCGCACTCGTTCAATCTCAAATGTGGAGATACTTTATTAACTCCTTTGAGGTTGCAGTACCTGCGGTTCTCATAACGCTTTTTTTGGCGTCTATGGTGGCATTCGTTGTCAGCCGCTACAGCTTCAAGTTCAATGTTGGTCTCTTGATGCTTTTCACGGCTGGAAATTTGCTCCCACCAAAATTGGTCTTTATTCCGATCTTTCGTCTCTATATCCATACCTGGGTACCTAATTTCATCAATGGCGATGGGGTTTTATATGACACCCAGTTAGGTCTTATTTTGATTCACGTAGCTCTGCAAATGGGTTTTGCGACCTTTGTGCTCAGCAACTATCTCAAAACAATTCCTAAGGAAATCTCTGAGTCCGCACTCGTCGATGGCGCCAGCGTTTGGAAGCACTACTACGTAGTCATCCTGCCGTTGCTTCGCCCAGCGCTTGCATCTCTCGGAGTTTTGATGACTACCTGGATATATAACGACTTCTTCTGGTCGGTAGCACTGCTCAAGAGCGGTGACAAGCGACCAATCACAGCTGCACTCTCCAACCTACAAGGTGAGTTCTTTACGGACTACAACTTGTTGGCTGCGGGAGCAACGCTGGCATTTCTTCCAACTCTGGTTGTCTTCTTCACCTTGCGAAAGCAATTTGTTTCTGGACTCACATTGGGTTCAACAAAGGGCTAACCTTCAGGGATGAAAGCAATCCAGATCACAGCGTTCGGTGGTCCGGAAGTTATGACTTACGTCGAACTTCCAGACCTAGTGCCCAATTCACATCAGACATTGATTGAAGTAAGCGCTATCGGTATTAATTATGCCGATACTCACCAAACGGAGAATTCTTACCTCTCCCCACAACATCTGCCCATGATTCCCGGGCTTGAAGTTGTGGGGAGAACACCGACCGGCCAGCGAGTTTTAGCATCGGTCGATGGTGGTGGATATGCCCAACAAGCTCTTGCACAGACTTCATCATTAATCCCAATTCCAGATGCAATTTCTGATGGCCAAGCGCTATCTATGTTGGTTCAAGGAAGCACTGCTTATCATGTGCTTAAAACGATGGGTCATGTAAAACCTGGCGAATCTGTGGTCGTCCATGCTGCGGCAGGGGGAGTCGGTGTAATCGCCATTCAATTGGCCAAGCATTGGGGCGCAAAAGTTATTGCGGTTGTTTCTGATTCGCAAGAAAAGATGGAACTTGTCCGATCTCTCGGCGCAGATGAGATAGTTATTGCTGGACCTGACCTGGCTGCACATTTATTGGCTGCCAATAATGGCAAGCCCATTGATCTCATTTCCGAAATGGTCGGCGGAGCTACCTTTGAAGACTCTTTTGCCGTGTTGGCTCCTTTTGGCCGGTTGGTCACTTTCGGTATGGCCTCACGAGTTGCCCCACGGGCAATCTCTTCCGGGGAACTCCTCCATGGCAGCAAGACCATCTCGGGCTTCTGGCTGGCTCATTGCTTTGGCCATAAAGAGTTATTGGACGATGTCATCGCCGAGCTTTTCACCTTGATTGAGTCTGGGGTCATCAAACCCGTTATCGGCCAGACCTTCCCACTTTCTCAGGCCACTCAGGCTCATCAAGAGATGTTGGCACGAAAGACCACGGGCAAGGTGGTGCTCGATCCAGCGCGGTAACTGGGCAATATGCACGGGTATTTTGGTGGGATTTCGCAACACACGGGCAGGCGTTGTACGCTCAGCCTTCGAAATTAATGCCCCCCTAGCTCAGTCGGTAGAGCGTTTCCATGGTAAGGAAAAGGTCAACGGTTCGATTCCGTTGGGGGGCTCGGCGGGGTAGCTCAGCTTGGTAGAGCAAGCGGCTCATAATCGCTGTGTCGCCGGTTCAAATCCGGCCTCCGCTACTAGTCAGATCTCTAATTTCTCAAGTATGGGCAGGGTGAAGTAACCTAGCGCCCTTACGTTTACTCAGGTTTATCAAAAGGAGCACGTCGATGGCAAGCAAGAGCGCGGATGTCCGCCCAAAGATCACTATGGCTTGCGTTGAGTGCAAAGAGCGTAACTACATCACCAAGAAGAACCGTCGCAACGATCCAGACCGTCTTGAACTCAAGAAGTTCTGCCCACGTTGCAAGGTCGCTCGCGTTCACCGCGAAACCCGATAACAGATGCTCGATCCCGACATCGTCGGGCGCACCTTTGTCGGTGCCACTAGCACTCTCGTAACACAAGAAGCCATCACCCAATTTTCTCGCTCTATTGGCGAGCCCAATTTCGAAGTTGCAGCTCCAACCTTCTCTATTTCCATCACGTTGGCCGAGTCCCAATTACTGCTTCAAGAAAGCGGATTGGATTGGACCCGAGTAGTTCATGGCGACCAGAAGTTTGAAATTTTGCGGCCGATCATTGCGGGAGACTCTTTAATTTGTTCATCGACAATCGAGACGGTTCGAGTAGTCGCAGGTAATGAAATCGTTACGGTGCGCAGCGACCTCCTTGCAGGGGCGGAACTAGTTGTCTCTAGCTGGTCGACATTGGTGGTGCGCGCATGAGCAACTTTGAAGTTGGTCAAGAGCTTGCGGCCGTTTCTTACCCCATCGATCGATCATTACTGGTCGCCTACGCCAACGCCAGTGGCGATCAAAACCCTATTCATCAGGATGAAGAATTTGCGAAATCGGTAGGACTACCTGATGTCATCGCTCATGGCATGCTGACCATGGCACTTGCAGGAAGATTTGTTTCTGATGTTGCAGGTGGATCGGCAAATGTAAAAGAATTTTTTGCCAGGTTTATCAAACCCGTAGTCGTTCCGGCTGGCAGCACCGTCAACCTCATCATTTCTGGAAAAATTTCAGCCATCGAAAATGGCATCGCCAAAATTGATATTCAGGCGATCTGCGACGATGTAAAAGTCTTAGGAATGGCAAAAGCAGTAATCTCACTCTCATGAGTGTCTCTAAGGAAGTCAACGATCTGGGGCTTGCCAGACAAGCTGCAAGGGCTGCAAAAAATTTCGCCCTAGCTGATCAACTTCGAGATCAAATTGCCCATCTGGGTTGGGAAATTTTAGATATTCCAGGCGGTTTTGATTTCCGAGCGATAGCCCGCTTTCCATCGGTTCCTCGTATTGGTGACGTTGATCCTTTTACCGATAAGAAATTTGAGATTGCTGTGGCCTTGATCGTCGATGGCTATTGCGAAGATGCGGCGCTCGCCATTGAAAGCATTAAATCCCACTCGGTAGGCAATTTCGCCGTCACGGTTTTGATTGTGGGCGCTCCTGATCTCAAAGATCTACCGGACCAACTCGATGAGCGAACTTTCATGGTCCAGGTGCTGTCTGGCTGCGGTTGGGGAGAGGCTGCGAACGCGCTTCTTAAATATTCCCCATCCGATCTCGTGGTGATTATGGATCCGTCAACGCGATTTACTGGCGATGCTTTAACCCCAGTTCTTCAGCAATTGCAAGCAGGGGAGTTCTCTGCTGTTGGTTGGCGCGGTGGTCTTATCAGCACAGAAGCAGAATGGCGAGAGACGGAAGATAAAGGTCCCGGGGAAGTCGATGTCCTCTATAGCTATTTCTTGGCAGTGAAGCGCGAGGATGCGTTGGAGGCAGGTGCCTTCAACATTCGAGCGCTCTACTATCGAAATGCTGATATCGAATTTTCTTTGCGCCTGCGGCAGACTCAGGGTCGACTACTTCAAATAGATCTGCCGCTAGAACAAGCGCGTCACCACGGCTATTACGACACCGATCCTGACTATCGTGACGTTCAATCAAAAAAGAACTACGACCGAATCTTGGATCGCTTCCGCGGAAAAAATGAGATCTTGTCGCCGCGGCGATAACCTTTCACCATGGACAGCCTCTCCGATCTAACGACGCTTCATGTTGGTGGACCGGCTTCTGCCCTCATTCATGCTCAGACAGAAAATGAACTGATAGCGGCTGTCCGAGAAGCTGATGCCAGTGGTCGACCGGTTTTAATTCTGGGTGGCGGCTCAAACATGCTAGTGAGCGACCAAGGATTTCCGGGAACAGTCATTCGCATCGAAACTTCAGGCAACTCTTATGAAATCGATGCTTGTAGTGGTGGAACTGTGACTGTTGCCGCCGGCGTTGATTGGGATGAATTTGTTCGCTTTACGTTGGATAAAGGTTTAGCGAATCTCGAATCGCTTAGCGGAATTCCAGGAACGGTCGGCGGTGCTCCCATCCAAAATATTGGCGCTTATGGCCACGAAGCATCTGAAGTTATCGCCCGCGTTCGCGCTTTCGATCGACGCGAAGATCGAGTAACTACATTCGCGGCTAGCGATTGCGAATTTGGCTACCGCACTTCTAAATTTAAAACTGAGAAAGATCGCTGGGTGATTCTGGATGTAACTTTCCAATTGCGTCGCGGCGAAATGTCATTACCAATTATGTATTCTGAATTGGCACAAGCCCTAGGAGTCGAACTTGGCTCTCGTGTTCCTCTTCTTGATCTTCGAGAGGCAGTCCTCCGGCTACGTGGATTAAAGGGAATGCTGACCAATCAAGAAGCGCCGATTTGGTCTGCCGGTTCTTTCTTTATTAACCCCATCATTTCCGCGGACGTAGCGGCGCAGCTTCCTGAAGGTGCTCCGCGCTGGCCGCAATCAGATGGTCGAGTAAAAATGTCTGCAGCATGGCTCATGGAAAATTCTGGAGTGCACAAAGGTGATCGCTTGGCCGGTGCACAGATTTCCGATCGTCATGTGCTGGCACTTTCCAATAGCGGCGATGCCACCGCGGAAGATTTAATAGCGCTGGCAAAATCGGCTCGTGCAAAGGTGCTTGCTACTTTTGGAATTCAGCTAGAGGCTGAAGTACAAATGGTTGGCGTTAGCCTCGATTAATCCTTGGCTTCACCCAATAATTTTTGTACTCGAGTAATTCCTTCAACAATATCTTCATCGCTGAGCGCGTAGGAAAAACGCAGATAGCCGGATGGTCCAAAAGCTTCACCAGGTACTGCCGCTACTTCTACTTCTTCCAAAATAAGAGTTGCAAGTTCGGCAGAAGTTAGTGGCCGTTTGCCCCGAATCTCTTTGCCCAGGATCCCTTTAACGGATGGATAGACATAGAAGGCACCTTGGGGTGTCGGGCAGGTGACTCCAGGAATTTCATTGAGCATTGCAACAATCAATTTGCGGCGTCGGTCAAAGGCTTCACCCATTTTGTGAACGGCTGATAGGTCACCGGAAACAGCAGCAATAGCCGCACGTTGGGAAACGTTGGCGACGTTAGAAGATAAATGTGATTGCAGATTAGTGGCTGCCTTGATGACATCCTTAGGACCAATCATCCAGCCCACGCGCCAGCCAGTCATCGCGTATGTTTTTGCAACACCATTGAGGATGATGGTGCGATCTGCCATTGCTGGAACAGCCACGGGCAGGCTGGTGGCTTGAGCGCCGTCATACAGCAGGTGTTCGTAAATCTCATCAGTGATAACCCAGATGTGGTTAGCCAGCGCCCATTCACCAATCGCTTTAACCTGATCAGTGCTGTACACCGAACCCGTTGGGTTTGAAGGAGAGCAGAAGAGAAGGACTTTGGTTTTATCGGTTCGGGCTGCCTCAAGTTGTTCAACAGTGACGAGATAGTTCTGGGTTTCGTCAGCAAAGACCTCGACGGCAACTCCACCTGCCAATTTGATGCACTCCGGGTAAGTCGTCCAATACGGGGCGGGGAGGAGAACTTCATCTCCCGGATCTAGGATCGATGCGAAGGATTGGTAGACGGCTTGTTTGCCACCATTGGTGACCAAAACCTGGTCGGCGGTGATTTCATACCCAGAATCGCGCTTGGTCTTGGCGACGATCGCATCTCGTAACTCGGGCAATCCAGGGGTGGGGGTGTAGCGGTGATTGGCGCTCTTACCGGCTGCCTCGATGGCGGCGGCAACAATGTAATCGGGAGTAGGGAAGTCAGGCTCGCCTGCGCCAAAGCCGATAACTGGCCGGCCGGCAGCCTTGAGGGCCTTGGCTTTGGCATCCACCGCCAAGGTTGCCGATTCGGCAATAGCAGCGATTCGAGCAGAGACGCGAGGTTTTGCAGATTCTGTACTCATAATGGCGCAAGTCTGCCACACGGGGATAACCCTTGGGCGAGCCCCTGCCCGGCCACCAGTTTTACCGATTAGCCCTTAGTCACCTACACTTCCCCTTCTGGCGCTTGCATTAGGTCACGATTAGTCGTGCCCAAGTAACGCTCGAAGGGCAGTAGCTCAACTGGCCAGAGTTCCGGTCTCCAAAACCGGCGGTTGGGGGTTCAAGTCCCTCCTGCCCTGCAAGT
>CANBRH010000039.1 GCA_947371865.1 Actinomycetota bacterium | reverse complement strand
GGTCATTACTGCTTCTCGCAATGGTTACACCGGTGTTATGAATGTTTTGGCTGGCCTAGAGCGTAAAGGCGCCATCGAAGTTCGCTATGTCGATGTCTCCGATACCGAAGAAGTTTTGGCCGCACTTCCTGGCACTTCTTTCCTCTGGGTTGAATCTCCAACCAATCCCGCTCTGGAAGTTGCCGATCTTCCAGTCCTCATCGCGGCCGCCAAGAAGTTAAATATTGGTGTCGGTATCGACAACACCTTTGCAACTCCGCTCTTGCAGCAACCATTGGATATGGGTGCAGATTTTGTCATGCATTCGGTTACCAAATATATCGCCGGTCACTCCGATGTCCTGATGGGCAGTGTCTCGACAAAAGATGAAGAACTCTTCAATCGCATTTCTGATGTCCGTAAATTTGGTGGATCCATTCCCGGTCCCTTTGAAGCTTGGCTGGCCCTTCGCGGAATTCGCACTCTCTCGCTTCGCTTTCAACGCTCTCAAGAGAATGCCATGGAGCTTGCTCGGCGGTTGAAGAACCATCCAGCCGTCGATCGCGTGCGCTATCCCGGATTACCTTCCGATCCGCACCACGCACGTGCCGCCAGTTTCATGTCTGGCTTCGGCGCCATCATTTCCATTGAAGTAAAAGGTGGACCTGATGCCGCAGATAAGGCCTGTGAATCCTCGCGCCTCGTTACCTATGCCACTTCACTCGGTGGAGTCGAATCCCTATGGGAACGTCGCCATCGTTGGGGATCAGAGAGTCCAACCATTCCCGTTAACTTAGTAAGAATTTCAGTGGGAATTGAAAACATTGAAGACTTGTGGAGCGATATCAACCAGGCGTTAAACGCCTCTCAGGAGTAGATTTAGCACATGATAAAAGCGATACGCAGATTATTCGGTCTCTTCGCCTTTTTCGCGCTGATTTTCGGAGCCATAAAGTCGGTCTTCGATTGGATTGCGCGAAGCGAAGATGACAATCATGAAATCTTTACTGACGAGGAAGATCGCGAAGACGCCTTGTGAAAGGCGACTATCAAGCCGGCGTCTGTAATATCGGCCCCAACGAAACTCTGCGCCGCAAGCGCGTGGGCTATATGGGATTAGCGCTGACAATTTCCACGATTTTGATGATGAGCATGGGAACGGTTTCCAGACCGACACGTTTGCTGGTCGTTGTCCCCGCCATGATTGCCGCCACTGGTTTTATCCAAGCTCGGAAAAAATTCTGCTTAGCTTTCGGGCTGGCTGGAACTTTTAACTTTGGAAAACTTGGCGAATTTTCGAAAGTCGAGACTGCAGAATTTCGTGCAGCCGATCGCGCCATGGTGATTCGAATGTTTCTACAAGCCGGCGCAATTGCCTTGGCTGTGGGAGTAATCTTTTTTGCCTTACCTCTGTAATCCTTTAAAAATTCGGGTCATGGCAAAGTAAAAAATCGTTCCTATTGCTATACCCCAAATCAAATCTATAAATAGCACCGCCAGCGAAGTAACCGCAATCGTTGCGATATTCAATGGTGTGGTCTTGAGCAATTCTTTGAGATTTGCTGGGCTGGCAATTCGATAGGAAGTTCCGATCAGAACTCCAGCAAGTGCGGCGGTCGGAACATGGGAAATAACCGGATTAAGAAGTAAAACCACTAACACCAGGAAAAGTGCGTGAAAGACCGCTGCCATTCTAGATTTGGCGCCGGAACGAACGTTGACGCTGGTTCGGGCAATGGCACCTGTGGCGGGCATGCCGCCGAAAAGTGAAGCGACCATAGTGGCCAAACCTTGACCCAAGAGTTCACGATTAGGTTGGTATTTTTCACTGGGTTCTTGAATATGAGCCATTTGATCGGCGACTCGGGCTGAGAGCAAGGATTCAATTGCGCCTAAGAGCGCAATTTCAATTCCGGCAATAAGGAGTACTGAGAACGAGAGGTTGTGAAAATGAGGAGTGGCGTAGGCAAATATTTTTGAGGGTAAATTTCCAACGCGGGAGACTTTCATGGCGAAGAGCTGGCTGACGATAGTGGCTAAAACAATGGCGATAAAACTAGCCGGGATATGTACTTTAATGTGCAGGCGATGGGCTACATGGGGATATGAGAATTTCACAGCCAGCGTAAAGATCACCAAGGAGATTGCGCCCCAATGCAGCCCTGCAGAAAGTGCATGCCGAGCAGTATCTATTGCGACCAGCAAAGTGTGAGAGCCTTTAGCTTTTTGAAAATCTAATGCAATCGGCACTTGTTGAAGACCAATAACCATGGCGATGCCTAAGGTAAAACCTTCCATGACTGGCCACGGGGTTTTGTTAATGAGATTACCGGCGCGAAGTAATCCCGCGGCAATAATGATGGCACCGGCCACAATGCCGAGTGGCGCAAGCGATGAGATTCCGTATTTAGAAACTATCGGAACCAGAACGACGGTCATCGCTCCTGTTGGGCCGCTGACCTGAAAACGAGATCCACCAAAGATTGCGGCAACCAGCCCAGCAAAGATTGCAGTGATGAGGCCAGCCTGGGCCCCGGCTCCTGTCGTGATTCCGAAAGCGAGGGCCAACGGCAAAGCAACGATTCCGACAGTTATTCCGGAGATGAGGTCGCGCCGCCAATTCTGCTTGAATCCTGAGTAGTCCTGGGAGGAGGGAAGCAATTGCGTGAGAGCCGACATGATGGTCGCACGGTACTCCTCGAACCTCACAACCTTCACCTCATTTATGTAGATTGACCCTGTGAATCCAACGCCGAAAACTTTGCATATTGTCTTGAACGGAGTCGTTGAGGATTCTCGAGTTCTCAAATGCGCTTGGTCGCTGGGAAATGCTGGCTGGGAGGTCTTGGTCTGTGGTTCCACACCTCATGTTCATGCCGACAGCCTCATGATTGGTTATGCCACGGTCACCAGGTCGCCCATCAAGATTGTCGTCAAGCAACAGACTGCACTCCGAGTGGCTCGAAAACTTCGGTATTACAAGCGCCGCTTTGAAGAGGAATTCTTGCCCGAGAAGAAGCCGATGATTCCCAATTTGCGCAAAGGTGTGGCTGAGATTCTGCCCCAAGCCATGGCCTTCAAGCCTGATGTTATTCATGCGCACGACTACACGGCACTTCCCATTGCCGGCGCTGTCGTCGCGAAGTTACGGGAAAAAGGTCTCACAGTTGCCTTGGTGTACGACGCCCACGAGTATGTTCCTGGGGTCGGGCACTTGCGTAAGCCACTCATAAAACTTTACTCAGAGGCCGAGCGCAAATATTCCCAGAAGGCCGAAGCCATTCTTTCGGTTAGCGAAGGCATGTCTGATTTATTAGTGCCACATTTGCATATCTCCACCCGACCAGAAATCGTCGCCAACGATCCACTGGTGGAAGGCCAGCAAGTTTCAAAACGCAATTTACGTCACGATTGCAAGATCGATGAAGATGTTCCGTTGCTGGTCTACTCCGGCGCAGTGGCTCCCCAGCGCGGTATTGCCACTGCTTTAGAGGGATTGCGCAAACTTCCAGGCGTGCACCTTGCGTTGATTGCCAACCCCACCAATCAAACAGTCCTCAATTTACAAAGTGAGTTCAGTGACCTCAGCGATCGCTTTCACGTTCAGCCATACGTACCCAATTCTGAACTCGTCTCTTACCTCAGCACCGCCGATATTGGATTGATTCCCATCCACCATCGCCTTAATCATGAAATTTCATTGATCACCAAATTCGGTGAATATATGCAGGCTCTACTTCCCATCATTGTCAGCGACGTCAAGACAATGGCGGCTGAAGTTCGTAGATTGGGCAACGGTGAAGTTTTCGTCGCGGAAGATGTCGACGATTTTGTCCGTGCAACCGAAAGTGTTCTAGCCAATCCCAAGAAGTACCGTTCGGTTTACTCAGCAGAGGTTTTAGCCGAGCGAAGTTGGGAGCGCCAAGCCGAACATTTGTTGGCTATATACAACCGAATTGCAGATGCTGCACCCGTTGCCAGAGAGCATCGCCCGTTTATCTTGAGCGAGCCGGCCCGAATTTAAATTAGGCCGGAGCTCCGATAACGCGGAAGGCTGCGCCCGGAAAGTTTGCTTTGTTTAATGATCGACGACCATCGACAACGGCTGACACACCTGGGAAATCCTTTTCGGTCAACGTCTTGTATTCGGCGTGATCTGCTTGCAAGATCATGCCATCTACTGCTGTGCCAAGCGCATACGGCGTGAATCCCAAACGAGTGATTTCAGCATCTGTATACATGGGATCGTGAACCAAGACTGTCGCCCCCTGGGCTTTTAACGCTTCGACTGTTGGGAAGACACCAGAGAAGGCAGATTCTTTGACGCCACCTCGGTAAGAGATCCCCAGGACAGCAACGGTTTTTCCTTGAACAGAACCCAGTAGAGATGCCAATATCGAGACCGCATGAGCTGGCATACCTTCATTGGCTTCTCGTGCAGATCGAACGACTGTGGCTGCCGGATCGTTCCACAAATAAAAGCGCGGATAGATCGGAATGCAATGTCCGCCCACGGCAATCCCGGGTTGGTGGATATGGCTGTAGGGCTGAGAGTTAGATGCAGCAATTACTTTGGCGATATCAATATTTGCCGTTTCGGCGAAAATAGCGAATTGGTTAGCAAGTGCAATATTGACGTCGCGGTAGGTGGTCTCGGCTAGCTTTGCCATTTCGCTGGCTTCGCAGGTCAACAAATCCCAGACGCCATTTGCTTGAGCCAGATCTGGCCGATCATCGAAATCCAGAACAGCTTTGTAAAACTCGACTCCGGCTGCGGTGCTGGTTTCGTTAATGCCCCCAACCAACTTTGGATATTTACGCAAATCTGCGAAGACGCGACCTGTTAGTACCCGCTCGGGGGAGAAGATCAGATGAAAGTCCACGCCCGCTTTAAGTCCAGAGCCAGCTTCGAGTGCTGGGGCAAAACGATTTCGGGTAGTCCCGACAGGAAGGGTAGTTTCGTACGAAACTAAAGTGCCGGGCTTGAGTCCGGCAGCGATCTTTGCGGTGGCATCATCCATCCAACCAAAATCAGGAACACCATCGTTATCGACGAAGAGTGGAACGACGACGACAACCGCATCAGCTTCAGCTACGGCAGCGGTGGTGTCGGTTGTTGCACGCAAATGTCCGCTGGGAACAACTTCGCGCAGGTAATCGGCAAGATGTGCCTCGCCCGGGAATGGTTCGGTCGCAGCATTAACCAGGTCCACGGTCTGCTGGTTGACGTCGCAGCCAGTGACATGATGGCCTTTTTTAGCGAATTGAACTGCCAGCGGCAAACCAATTTTTCCTAGAGCAACGACGGCAATCTTCATAGCGAGATAACTTCCTTACGTTTAGCGCTTTCCAACATTGCCTCGGCAACGGCAACGGTGGCTAATCCTTGTTCCATGGTGACAATCTTTTCGATCGCGCCGGGAAGTCCTAGGACGGCGTCGCGGAAGGCTTCATGTTCGGTGCGCAGTGGCTCTGGCTTGGCGATTGCATATCGAACGACATCGCCTTCGCTGACGCCACGGAAGGCAGCAACAGAATCCCATTCGGTAGCAACGGATGCATTGGCATAGAAGGTGAGGTCGGCAGTCAAAGTGTCGGCAACCAATGTGCCGCGCTCGCCGGTGACCATCGTGAGCCGTTCCTTAAATGGAGTTAGCCAGTTAACGAGGTGGTTGGTGATAATTCCATTGCTGAGTTGCCCGACGGCAGCGACCATATCTTCATGTGCGCGTCCAGATTTATGGGCAGTCTGAGCCGACACAGTGACGAAGGAGGCGCGGGAAACCCAAGCCGTGAGATCAATGTCGTGCGTTGCTAGATCTTTGACGACACCGACATCGGCAATACGTGCCGGGAAGGGACCTTGGCGACGAGTAATGATCTGATAGACCTCGCCTAAATCTCCATCATCTAACTTCTTGCGCAGAGTCTGCAGAGCAGGGTTGTATCGCTCGATATGGCCGACAGCGCCGACTAGCCCGCGAGCGGCAAATGCCTCGGTGATTCGTTTAGCGGCGGGAGTATCAACGGCAAGAGGTTTCTCGATCAACGCGTGAATGCCAGCTTCGGCAAGTGCCAATGCCAGTTCCTCATGGAAAGCGGTAGGAGCCGCGACCATCGCATAGTCGACGCCCACCTTGATAAGTTCTTGAACGCTGGCCAGAACTGGACGCCCACCGGCAACACCGTGCGGATCTCCCATCGGATCAGAAACGGCGACGAGTTCGACACCATCTAGTGAACCAAGAACACGAGCATGGTGGCGACCCATCATGCCTAGGCCAACCAGGCCGGCGCGAAGTTTCTTTTCGGCCATGTTAGAGACTTGCCGCAACTTCATTGACAGCAGTGACGATTGTTTCTAGGTCAGCTTGTGAGAGCGATGGATGAACGGGCAATGAGACACACTCTTTAGCCAAAAGTTCGGTTTCAGGTAAATCCAAAGTGAGATTGAAGGAAGGCAGACGATGAATTGGTGTTGGGTAATAAACACCAGAGCCGACGCCTTTGGCGGTGAGCCCAGCCATAAACGCATCGCGCTTTTCGGCCGAACCACCAGGGATACGAATTGTGTACTGGTGATACGAGTGAGTCGAACCGGGCGCTAGGTAAGGAGTTACAACGCCTTGCAAGTTCTGATTCAGGAATTCGGCATTGGCTTGTCGAGTTGAAGTCCAGCCCGGAAGTTTGCGCAATTGCACGCGACCGATGGCAGCATGAATATCAGTCATACGAGTGTTAAACCCAATGATCTCGTTCTTGTAGCGAATCTCTTGACCTTGGTTGCGCAGCAAACGCAAAGTGCGTGCTACTTCGGCATCGTCAGTAACAACCATGCCACCTTCGCCAGCGGTCATGTTCTTGGTGGGGTAGAAGGAGAAGGAGGCAACGATTCCGAATTCACCGGCATTGCGACCGTTGAGCGATGCCAAGTGACCTTGAGCAGCATCTTCAATAATTTTTACGCCATATTTGGTAGAGATTTCATCAAAGCGATCCATGGCCGCAATGTGTCCGTATAAGTGAACTGGCATGATCGCGGTGGTCTTTTTGGTGATCAAGGTTTCAACATGATCGGGATCTAGATTGAAAGTGCGTGGATCGATATCTGCGAATATTGGAGTAGCACCAGCAAGTGCAACTGAGTTGGCAGTCGCTGCAAAAGAGAAAGAAGGAACAATCACTTCATCGCCAGGTTTGATACCGGCTGCAATAAAGCCAAGGTGCAATGCGGAGGTTCCGGAGTTCATCGCAACACAGTGGCGTCCACCAACGTGAGCCGAGAATTCCTCTTCAAATGCTGCAACCTCTGGGCCTTGGGCCAACATTCCCGATCGGAGAACTCGATCTACTGCTTCGCGCTCTTCATCGCCAATAATCGGTTTAGCGGCTGGAATCATTATTGATCACTC
>CANBRH010000038.1 GCA_947371865.1 Actinomycetota bacterium | reverse complement strand
CTGCGGAGCTTTCGTTCCCATCGTTCTTCACAAACCCGACCGATTAGCCGCCTCGTACGAGCGCGCCAAGCGCCAGGCGGCCGTATTGGCTGAACTCAATGCTGAAAACTTTGTGCTTGCTACGCCCGCCGAAGATGGAGATTACGATCATCGGGACCCCATGGATGCCAATGCCAAGGCTGTCTTTGCCGAGTCTTTGCCAGCAATTGCCGAGATCGCCAAAAGCTTTGGTCTACAAATGGTCGTTCACCCACATGCCGGCACGATGTTCGAAACTCCTGCAGATTTGGAATTCTTACTGGGAGAGACTGATGTCAATCTCTGCCTAGATACTGGCCACGTGGTCGTTGGCGGCGGAAGCCCGCTGGAGATTGCCCAGAAAGCTGGTTCGCGCGTTAAGCATGTCCACCTCAAAGATTGTGATGCGACCGCAGCTTCTCGAATTCAAAATAAATTGAGCTCGTATTCAGCCGAAGTCAAGGCCGGAATGTACAAGCCGCTGGGCCAAGGAGATGCTCAAATTGGCGAAGTCATTCGTTTTCTCGATTCCATCAATTACTCTGGAAAATTGGTTCTCGAGCAAGATGTCATGCTCGGGGCAGAGCCTTCCCGAGAAGGTGGACCTGTTGAGGCGGTGCGCGAAAGTATTAATTTCCTGAAGTCATTGGTCTAGCCATGATTAGATTTCATTCGATCGATATCTGGTCACAGTTCACTATCGGGATTAATTGCGTCATCGCAGTACTTCTGGGTTCGGTTATCGGCTGGGAGCGAGATCGAGCCGGAAAATCCGCTGGCGCTCGCACTATGGGCTTGGTAGCTGGTGCTTGTTCTGTGATCGTGGGCATTGGTGAAGTTATGGATACCATCGCCAAACTAGGAGATCCCACGAGAGCGCTGCATGCCGTCATAACTGGTATTGGTTTTCTTGGTGCTGGCCTTATCTTCAGCGGTAAGCGCGGATCGGTCTATGGCGTAACAACCGCGGCAACGGTCTTCGCCACAGCTGCGATGGGCGTTGCTGTTGGTTTAGGTTTTCAAGTGCTCGGCGCTATATTCACAATTGTGATTTTTGCAGTCTTGCGGTCAACACAGGTCTTGGAGCGAACCCTCCATCTGCGCGAGGTGAAGGATGAGTAATTGTTATCAAATTGTCATGGGCGATTTGCCCTGAATTCATTGACTAGACATACACGGGGCTTTAAGGTCAAGGCACGCAATATGAGGCGATGGCACCTGTCTCGTCTGCATCAAATTGGAGGAAATTAGTGTTCAAGAATAAATTCGCTAAGGCTCTCGTAGCTGCAGCTGTTTCGGTATTGGCTCTGGGCGCAACCGCTCAGACTTCCCATGCCGCCAGCAGCACTGTCCAGGTCTACATCTCAGCAGATACCAACATTCAGGATCTCTGGGTCAAGCAACTTATCCCAGCGTTCACCGCTGCATACCCACAATACAAGGTAACCGTGACCTTCGATCTTCATGGCGATCACGATGCTCAAGAGACTGCAAAGATCACAGCCGCTGCGGTTCTCCACAAGGATCCCCAAGTTGATGTCATTGATGGTGGCTTCGTTCAGCAACTAGGTTCCGCCGGCCTCTTGTGGCGCCCAACCGCAGGTCTGCTTCCTAACATCAAGAATGTTTCGAAGTCAGTTCTTGCCGCTGGTAAAGGTGGAATTCCGTACCGCGGTTCTTCGGTTCTCCTTGCTTACAACAGCGATCACGTCAAGACACCACCAAAGACCCTTGATGATCTCTTGGCTTGGATCAAGGCCAACCCAGGTAAATTCACTTACAACGTGCCATCAGGTGGCGGAAGCGGATATGCCTTCGTTCAGACCGTTGTAGATAAGTACCTCTCTGCTGCCGATCGCAATACCTTGGCTCTAACAGCTAACAAGGATCTGCAATCAAAGTGGGCCCAAGGTCTTGAAACCCTTCGTGGACTTAACAAGTACACCTATGGACAGAACGGCACCTACCCAGCAAACAACGCTGAAACCCTGAAGGATCTTTCAACCGGTCTAGTCGATATGGGAACCGTTTGGTCAGATCAATTTGCTTCAGCTCAAAAGGCTGGCACCATGCCAACAAATATCAAGGTTGTTCAAATCGCTAACCCACCATTGACTGGTGGAGCTTCCTATTTGGGTATCCCTTCAAGCTCTAACAACAAGACCGGCGCTCGCCTTCTGACTAACTGGGTTCTTTCACCAGCAGCACAGAACTTGATCGTTGCTGGAACCCTGAGCGGTCTTCCAGTCATCCCAGTCACCATGTTGGATCCAACAGCCGCTGCTAGCTTTGCTAGCGTCGATATCTCAAACCTTCGTCCTACCTACCTATCAGCCAATGGAAACGATCTGAAGAGCGCATGGGCTTCAGCAGTTCCAGGTAAGTAAGCGCAGATCTATTGAGAACAATGAAAGTTAACAATGGCCTCTGTTAAATCAGAGGCCAAAGCAGAGAACCTCGAGGTCAAATCGACCTCGAGGTCTTCTGTGCTCGGCTTCTTTATGGCAGCGCCTCCAATGTTGTTGGTGGTTTGCTTTGTAGGGATTCCAATTCTCATTGCTTTCACGTTTAGTTTTGGTTTTACCAGCGGACCAAACCGAGTTGTCTCGATTATTGGCCAAGAGATCCATAAAAAGGATCATTGGTGGGGCACTTTTGGCGCTTATAAAGATGTTTTCAAAGACTCTCGCTTCCCGGGAGATTTACGCACCACCATCATTGTTTCTTTCCTTTCAACCTTCCTTACATTGCTGATGGCTTTAGGTATCGGCCTTTATCAGCGCATCATGGGTGGCCGCATCGCAGCGATTATGACTACGCTCTGTTTGGTTCCTCTTTTCGTTCCTGTCGTCATTTCTTCCTGGGCTATTCACACTTTCTATGCCGGTGATGGCTTCATGCGCTCTCTCCTCTCCCACTTCGGAATTAATTTCCCAACCGTGACATCGACGGTTTCTGCAATTGTTATTGGCTCGGTCTGGACCTCATTGCCATTTGCGATTTTGATGGTTACCTCTGGACTTCAGTCGATTCCGGATGCGCTGATTGAAACCGCACAGGATGCTGGCGCTGGCTTCTTCAGAATTGTTCGTACTGTTTTGATTCCCTTGGCCATCACTCCCATCGTTATTGCTGGAACATTCACTGCTATTGGCATTATGGGATCTTTTACTATTCCGCTCTTCCTTGGCCCAAATCAGCCGACGATGTTAGGTGTAGAAATCTCTAACTTCTTTGGTGCTTATAACCGACCACAGCAATCGATCGTTATGGCTTTCATCGTCTTTACCGCAGCCTCTGGCATTGCTCTTATTTATATCTGGGCAAATGTGAAGAGCGCAAAGCAGAGCGGACGCATCTAATGGCCAGAGTAAAAGCGCGCGTTAAAACCAGTTCATTGGGCGTGAAGATATTTCTTTATGTTTTCATGGCACTCATGGCGGTATTTATCTTAGGACCACTTTTTTGGCTAGGTATTCACGCCTTTGTTACCAATTGGACTTACCCGAATCTCTATCCAGATGGTTGGACGCTTCATTGGTGGACCCGCGTATTCGATGATTCTGCTCTGGAAACGGCTATTCGAAACTCTCTGATCATCAGCCCAATCGTTGTTGTCGTTTCAATGCTTATTTGTCTTCCTGCCGCTTATGCCGCGGGTCGAATGAACTATCCAGGGCGCAAGATTTTCCTCATCGGCATGTTCGCGGCTAACTCATTTCCTAAAATTGGCCTCTTTGCCTCGATCGCCACCTTGTATTACGCGCTCAATTTGATCGGAACATTTGTTGGAGTGGTCATCATCCAATTGCTCGGAACAATTATTTACATGACATGGATTCCAGCGGCGGCATTTGCGGCTGTGCCACGAAACTTAGAAGAGGCAGCCCGCGACGCGGGCGCATCCAAGTTCCGCGTTTTCCGCACCATCACTCTTCGCTTGGCTATGCCGGGCATTCTTGTTGCCGTCGTCATGTCTTTCTTGGCTTCCTTCGACGAAGCACAAGGCTCTTACTTGGTGGGTGCTCCTCAAATATTTACGATGCCAACCGAAATGTATTCCCTCGTTCAGAATTATCCGATCCAGGTTGCTGCGGTCTTCTCTTTACTTCTAGCTTTCCCATCAGTACTGCTTATTACCCTTGCCCGAAAACACATCATCGGCGGACAACTCGCCGAAGGTTTCCAGATTAAGTAAGCCTGGAAAAGATATGAATGGAGATGCGATGACTGACCAGACTCAAGAGGAGGGCCTGATTCTCAATGGCCTGACCAAAATTCTTGGTGGTCGTGTCATCATTGACAACCTTCATCTCACGGTGAAGAAAGGCGAGATGGTCTCCTTGCTTGGTCCTTCTGGCTGCGGTAAAACCACCACTCTTCGAATGATTGCTGGCTTTCTCATCCCAGATAAAGGCGACATCCGACTCAATGGTAAAGATGTGACCTTGCTCGGCCCGGAAAAGCGTCCCAGTGCCATGGTTTTCCAGAACTACGCGCTCTGGCCGCATATGAGCGTATTTAAGAACGTTGCCTACCCACTTAAGGTTCGCAAACTTCCTAAAGAAGAGATCGAACGTCGCGTACACGAAGCCCTTGGCGTTGTTAATTTGATGCACCATAAAGATTCTCGCCCCGGCCAGATCTCAGGTGGCGAGCAACAGCGCGTTGCTTTGGCGCGTGCCTTGGTGCAGGAACCAGACATTCTGCTACTGGATGAACCACTTTCTAACTTGGATGCCAAGTTGCGCGTCAAAGTCCGTGAAGATATTCGCGAACTCCAACGTCGTCTCGGTATTACTACCGTGATTGTGACTCACGACCAGGATGAAGCGCTCTCCATCTCCGATCGCATCGCAGTCATGAATGCCGGAAAGATCGAGCAATTCAGTACCACGCAAGAACTTTACGATCGTCCCGAGACCGAATACGTGGCGAACTTCATCGGAAGTCTCAATCGCGTCGAAGGTGGTTATGCCGACGGCAAAGTGGTTCCCGGCGATGAAATTGTCGGTATCCGACCAGAAGACGTTATCTATGGCGCCACTGCAACCCCTGGCGCTTTCCCTGCGACGGTCTCTCTAGTAGTTCCTCGTGGTCACTTCTCCGAGGTTTACTTAAAGCGTGATGACGTCGAACTTCGCGCCTTTATCTCGGTAGATGTACCAAGAGTTGGAGATATGGGTTTTGCTCGAGTTGTAAAGGCCCTCGTTTATAAAGATGGCAAACTAGTTCGAGTTGCTTAGTTTCTAGATGTCTAAAACCTTTGCCTGTGCGCACCGCGGCGATTCCAGCCGCTTTCGCGAGAACACCATTATTGCCATTCAATCTGCCATCTATGCCGGCGCCGAAATTGTCGAAATCGATGTCCGTCTATCTTCCGATGGCCAAGTTGTCGTTCTCCACGACCCTACGTTGGAACGCTTGTGGGGGATAAGTTCGGCCGTCTCCGAAAAAACCTGGGAGGAAATTCAACGCCTAGGCGAAGGTGACAATCGCATTCCATTGCTCAGTGAAGTTCTTTCCTTATTTGTGGGAAGCAAATCCACGTTGATGATCGACATGGATAGTTTGAATCCGGCAGCAGCCGCGGTTGATGTAGTTCAAAATCATGACCTGGATGATTCGCAAGTTTGTTGGTGCGGCAACGTTGAGGCGATGAAGGCTATTCGGGCACTTTCTCCCTCGGCTCGAATCTGGATGCCATGGGATTCCTTGAAACTGCCTACCGCCGACCAGATTGCCGCCCTCAACCCAGAATTTATCAATCTCCATTTCTCGTTCGTGACTCGTAAAAGCGTGGCTGCCCTGCATGCGCTGGGGCAGAAAGTTGCGCTCTGGACTATTGATGATGAGGCGACCATGAAGTGGGCGGTGGATATTGGGGTCGACTCGATAACCTCAAATCAGCTTTCTTTGCTTCAGAGTGTGATTTCAAATTTTGATTCGGCAAACAAAGGCGACCTTGCCAGAAATGTCTCCGATATTGATGTCGAGAAGGCGATGACTATTGCCCGAGACTTAGGCAAATGGTCGATCATGGTTGCCAGCAACATGGATCCAGGTGAAATTTCACTTAAAACTAATCCAGCCGACATTGTTACTGAAATTGATGTGATGATCGAGGCTCATATTCGCGAGATCATTGAAACTAATTTCCCAGGGCATAATTTTGTGGGCGAAGAAATGGGTGGAAATTTTGAGAGCGATGTGCCCTCGTGGTACTTAGATCCCATCGATGGCACAACTAATTTCGCCAATCGCGTTCCTTGGACATCAATGTGCCTCTCGCTTGCTTTCAACCGGACGCCGCTTGTTGGAGTAGTTATTGATCCGTGGCGGAATTCGCTTTTTGAGGCTCAGGCCGGAAAAGGCGCAAAGGTAAACGGTCGAGAATTAAAAATTCAAGATCAAGGCCAAGTTGAAAACCCGCTGGCCAGCCGAATTGTTTCTACCGAATTGGCTGCGTATCAACCATGGCCAGGAATGTTGCAACTACTCGATAGTTTGGCCGAAAACTATTGCACTATGCGCATCATGGGGTCAGGAACCTTGACGCTTGTTGGCGTAGCGGCCTCTCGTGGAGTCGGCGCCGTTATTGGACATTTCAGCCCCATCGACCATTTGGCCGCAATGCTGATCGTCCACGAGGCCGGTGGAGCGGTTTGGGATGAAGAGGGCAGAGAGAATCTTTTCCCTGAAAGCGGGGTAGTCATGTGTGCAACGCAAGCTGCTGCCCAACCTCTGTACGATATTTGGAAGAAAGCCATTTCCTAGTTTGTGAATACCACTCCTGCCGTAATTGCCATTGATATTGGCGGCACCAAGATCAGTGGTGCATTGGTGGATCCGCAACTACAAATTCTTCACCAGATTACTATCCCGAGCCGCGAAGGCGTGATTGGTGTCGCCGATCCTGGCTTGGTTCGAACCCACGGCGTAATAACTGACCTCCTTGACCTGGCAAAGATGCACGGCATTGAAGTAAGTCAGGGTGCGGCTGGTTTTCCCGAATATGTAACGTTGGATGGATCCCTAACAACGCGCGACAATATAGATTGGCAAGGGCAACCCAAGCAGGAGTTTGCCGAGATTTCTGGCTTTCCCTGGATCATCGAATCTGATGTGCGCTGTGCTGGCACGGCCGAGGCGCGGATTGGCGCCGGTAAAGATTTCTCCGATTTCGTCTACATAACTGTCAGCTCTGGCATTTCGCATACTCATTTTCTCGGTGGCAGCGCGCAACCGGGTAGTGATGGAAGTGCCATTGGGTTTGGGGTTCATGAATTGCTTTTGGAAGGTGAAACACGTTCGCTGGAAAGTTATGCATCGGGATTGGGAATTGCTCGGCGTTATGCCCTCGTGAGTGGCCACGATTCTGCACATGCCCCAGAAGTTTTTGCACAGTACGACACCGATAACGATGCGCACAGAATTGTGAAATCGGCTGCTGAAATCTTAGGAAGTGAAATAGCCAAGTTTGCCTGGGAAATGCGCACCCATTACATAGTGATCGGTGGCGGACTGTGGTTGGGAAGTGACCTCTACCGGTCTCTAGTCCGCAATGCGTTTAATCGTGAGTTGCAGGTACGCGCTCATAGCGCACAAATAGTTGAAGCCACTGTCGCTGATTCGGGAGTTATAGGCGCAGCAATTTACGCCTTTGATCAACTAGTTTGATCGCAAACTTAATCGATCCGCGAAAAGCCTTGAATTCTGACATTCAAGCGCAATCGTTGCCGGCCAATCTTCTTCATAACCCTGAGCTTCGCTAATACGAAGGTAAGCCTGGTGTTTGTGATCACCTTGGATGAGCATGATTGCTGATTTGGAAACCGAAGCAATGGTTGCTGGACCAACGGTCACGCCGAAAACAGGAACTTCATCGATTGAATTGAATTCCGGGAACGTTCCCAAATTGTCGGTTCTGGTCTCGAAGGAGAGGGCGGCAATTCTGGTTCCGGTCTCACGGGATGTCCCGACACCATTAAACGCGACGTGGCCATCGGATGCACCTGAGGCAAGCAGGAAGAGATCGACTTTTAGTTCTTGAAGAAGAGTTTCGTAGGCATCCGGGGCCTGGGCTAGGGGGTAGAGCACTTGGGTGCGGGGCATGCGCAAAGCTGGAGCCAGGTCTGCATTTAGTACTTCGAATATTTCGGAGAATGCGAAATTGACACAACTGAAATGGGAATCTGGGTCAACATTGTGAAAATTTCCATCTGGATCTTGCCAGGCGTATTCGTCCATCATGGCGATAAAAAGGTGGTTAATCGATGTGTGTGATTCGGCAATGAGCGCCGCAAGCGATTGATAGGTAGAGCGTGGGCTTCTCCCGCCTGGGCAGCCCAAGATGAAGGAACGCCCTTCACGGGCTGCTTGCTGGATTCCTTCGAGGGCTATCTGAGCCGCGGCTAATCCCAACTCAAGATCTGAATCAAAATGACGAATTTCCATAGGTCCAACTTAGAGGGTTGAGCCCTCTCGTCGCTCGGTTAGAAAGACCACGCTGGCCGTAAGCGCCACAAATAGAGCGCTTGCAGCCATCGCCATTCCATAATTCTGAGCCCCAGGCCTAGATATGAGTTGAAAGAGAACTGTCGGAAGGGTTGCTTGATCGCCGTAGGAGAGGAAGTTGGCAGCAGCAAAGTCACCAATCGAAATTATCACTGCATAACCGGCTGCCAAATAAATCGCTGGTTTCACGATTGGAATTTGTAGCAGCCACCAAATATCTCCGGTTGTAGCTCGATCGGTTTGAGCTGACTCGATTAAATCTGGTCCGACCGCCAAGAGAGCGGGCAGCAATATGCGAACGACAAGCGGTATCGCAATGATGGACTGCGCAATAGGTGTTACCAACCAGCTGCTCCTTAGGGGGAAAATTCCGCTTCCGAAAGTGGTCAAATATCCCAGCCCCAGGACTACCGTCGAAATCCCCACCGGGATTTGAAAGAGCGCTTCAAAAATCCTTCGAGATAATGATCGTGGTGAAAACTTG
>CANBRH010000037.1 GCA_947371865.1 Actinomycetota bacterium | reverse complement strand
GTCCACCCAGATCAGGATTGATGGCTTAGCGGCTTGCGCGGCAATTGGGGAAACCATGGTTCCACCAATGACTGCAGCGGCAGCAATCGCCAGTAGCGAATACTTGCGTTTCAAGTGTTGCCTCATTTCTCTCGACTAGGGCCAGCAAGGAAACTTGCAGACCGGAGTGCGCCGAACATTAGTAGGAAAATCATATTTCGTATAGTATTTTCAAGAAATCTTCTCTACTCTTCATTCGTGTCGCGGTGGTCAATTTGAGCGCAAATTGACCCCCATAAACGAAAGTCGAGCAGGTTGTTATAAAACAGTTATAAATGATGAGCGCGACGGACTCATTGAGGCGAGATGAAAGGGAAGAAATGAAGATTACGAGCGTAGATGTTGTACTTGTTGATCGCCCCGCCCACTCCCCTGCCTTCATTTGGCGCCAAGGACTTCCTGGTTCCGACCCTGCAATAACCGTCGGTTGGCTGGTCATTCAAACCGATGTTGGCATTACTGGTTTTGCACAAGCAACTCGCGGCGTGATTCTTAAAGACTATGTAGACCGTCGCTTTCGCTCCGAATTAATCGGGCAAGATCCACTCAATCGCGAGTACCTCTGGGAACGCGCCTGGGAACTTGATCGCATTGAAAGATTTGCACCCAACATGGCACACGTGGTCGACGTTGCGCTCTGGGATATCGCCGGAAAAGCCGCCAAACTTCCCATTTGGAAATTGCTGGGCGGATATCGTGAATCAATTCAAGCTTATGCATCCACAGTTACTTACTCTTCCATTGAAGAATTTCTAGATATCGCAGACCAGTGCTTAGCCCTTGGTTATCCTGCTATCAAGTTGCACGCTTTCGGAGATGCAAAGAAAGACGCGTTACTAGGTCACAAGCTTCGCGAACATGTTGGCGATGATATTCCATTGATGTATGACGGCTCTGCTGGTTTTGATTTAATGGATGCGGTTTATTTGGGTAATGCACTCTATGACGCCGGTTTTATGTGGTACGAAGAACCGATGAAAGAATTTTCTATCACTGCATACAAGTGGTTAGGTGAAAGAGTTCGAATTCCACTTCTCCTAGGCGAAGTGACAGATGGCGCACATATGAGCGCTGGCGACTTTGCGGCTACTGGTGTTGCTACCGGACTTCGCACAAGTACTTTCTTGCGTGGCGGATTTACAGGTGCCATGCGTATCGCCCACCTTGCCGATGCATATCATCTCCGTGCCGAAGTACACGGCATGGGACTGGAGAGCGCACACCTCTGCATGGCAATCAAAAACAACACCTACTATGAATCTTTAGTGTGGGGAAACCCAACTACTCGCGAATCACTCGTCGATGCCAATGGGCTAGTTCATGGACCGAAAGATCCAGGCGTGGGCTACGAAGGTCAATGGGCCGAAACCGGCGTCCCCAAGGGCTTAGAGAAGTATCTGGCGTAATGAGATGACTTTATCTATCACGGACGTTCGCGCTTTCGATGTGCGCTTTCCCACCAGCACCATGCTGGATGGGTCAGATGCCATGAATGCCGATCCGGATTACTCGGCCGCCTATTTGCGCATCTACACCTCGGATGCTCATCTCACCGGAGATTCCTTGGTCTTCACCATTGGCCGAGGTAATGATGTTCAAATAAAGGCAATCGAAATTTTGGCTGCACGAATTGTTGGCCTGACCGCAGCCGATGCCTTTGCCAACATTGGTCAGATCGGCCGAGACCTTTCTTCCGATAGCCAATTGCGTTGGTTGGGTACAGATAAAGGTGTATTCCATATGGCACAGGGCGCAGTCATCAATGCCTTGTGGGATCTCTTTTCTAAAGAGCGCGGAATTCCGTTGTGGAAACTTCTTTCAGATATGACACCCGAGCAAATCGTCTCGGCTATTGATTTTCGCTACATCAGCGATGCGTTAACACCAGAAGATGCCTTAGCAATTTTGCATTCGGGGGAAGCAAATAAGGCACGTCATGAAGCCCAACTAGTAAACATAGGCGTACCTGCTTATACGACTACACCTGGCTGGTTGGGCTATGACGACGAGAAGATGCTCCGGTTAACGACCGAAGCGATCAACGATGGTTTTACGTTAGTGAAATACAAATGCGGCAAGTCCATAACTGATGATCGACGTCGCCTGACGAAAGTGCGCCAGCTTGTCGGGCCGGACTATCGCATTGCAATTGACGCCAATCAGGTCTGGGATGTTGATGATGCAATTGCTTGGGTCAATCAACTTCAGGAGTTCAATTTAACGTGGATTGAAGAACCCACTCATCCCGATGACGTCGTAGGTCATGCGCGCATTGCCAAAGAAGTCGCTCCGATTCAGGTCGCAACCGGTGAACATGGCGCCAATCGCATTATGTTTAAGCAACTCCTCCAGTTAAACGCGATCTCCGTGATGCAGATAGATGCCACCCGCGTAGCTGGCGTCAATGAAAATATCGCCAACATTCTCATGGCCAAGAAGTTTGGAATCCCAGTCTGCCCCCACGCAGGCGGAATTGGCCTCTGTGAAATGGTCCAGCACTTGGCAATGTGGGATGCGGTGGCCGTCTCCGGCCATCATGACAAACGTGTTGTGGAATACGTACATCACTTGCACGAGCATTTCCTTGAACCTGCAAAAGTAGAAAACGGTTTCTATCGCGCCCCAGTTCTCCCTGGATCCGGAGCGCACATGTATGACGCCAGCATCGACCACTATCTCTTCCCTTCCGGTCCTTACTGGTCACAACACCAACAGAGTGGAGAAAACACATGAGCACAGAGTTCACAGGACTCACAGCCGTTGTTACTGGTGCCGGATCCGGAATCGGTCTAGCTGTCAGTAAAGCGCTCCACGAATCAGGTGCACGAGTCTTAGGTTTGGATATCCAAGCTGGCGAAATGGCCCCCTACGCCACCTGGATCGAATGCGATGTCGGCATCACCGCCAGTGTTACTTCCGCCTTTGAGAAAATTAAGGGACATACACACGTCATCGATGTCTTGGCCAACAATGCCGGTGTTGGTGCCGTCGGCACGGTGGCCGATGCCACCGATGAAGACTGGTCACGAGTTATGAATATCAACGTAGCCGGTATTGGTCGAGTCACCACCGCAGCGCTGCCACTGCTTCGCCAATCCAAAGCGGCCTCAATTGTAAATACCTGCTCGATCGCCGCGACCGTGGGTCTGCCCAAGCGCGCTGTTTATAGCGCCAGCAAAGGTGCGGTTCTTTCTCTCACCTTGGCCATGGCTGCAGACCTGGTGGGCGAGAAAATTCGCGTCAACTGCGTTAACCCTGGCACTGCCGATACCCCATGGGTCGAGCGCTTGCTCTCTCTGGCCGATGATCCAGCCGCCGAAAAGGCAGCCCTGGAGGCTCGCCAACCTTTGGGTCGACTGGTCTCCGCCCCAGAAGTAGCCCGCGCCATCATGTACCTAGCCAACCCTGCCCAAGGTTCTACCACCGGCACTGTTCTAGCCGTCGATGGTGGAATGCATGGACTACGATTGCCTAAGTAGTTGCGGATAACGGCGAAGTTAGCGCGACTGGTGTAACTGGAGCCTCCATTGAGTAGATCATCTGCGCAACCAACAACAACTGGTCCTCGTCGCTCTGTCCTGTCCGATGAAACGTACGAAATGGTGAAAGCCATGGTCTTCTCTCATGAGATTGCACCAGGCCAACGCGTCAATATCGATGCTCTTTCTCTGCGTTTAGGTGTATCGCAAACTCCGATTCGTGAAGCCCTTGCCCGCTTGGAATCCGATGGCTTAATTGCCAAGGAACCTCTCAAAGGTTATTCCGCCACCAACTTATTGACGTTAAAAGAATTTGGCGATCTCTTCCGATTTCGACTTCTCATCGAACCGTGGGCAGCCGAACAAGCAGCCAAACATATCGACGCACAGGGCAAGGCTGCGCTGAAAGAAGAGATGCAAATTGCCAAAGAGGCGCTGAAGTTTGATGACAACAGCAAGATTGAAGCATTGACCGAGCACGATGCTCGCTTTCACTCCTTGATTTCCCATTTGAGTGGAAATGAATCACTGCATCAAGCCTTTGAGCGCATGCATTGTCACCTGCATTTATTTCGATTGTTTTTAGCCAACCAACGCAATCTGGTTTCGGGTGAAGAACGTCCCGCATTCGTCTCGGAATTATTCGAGCAGTACTACCAATCCGGCTCTGGCCAATTGGCTATCAAGCAGCATAACGAAATCTATAAAGCCATTACTGGCGGAGATTCCAAAGCTGCAAAGCAAGCGATGCACGACCATATTGAATCTTCGCTGAAGCGCTTCTCCCCTGCAGCTGAAGCAATCAACGATCTCTAATATTTTCCAGCAAATAACTTCATTATTTTCCTAACACTTACGCAAAACCCTTGACTCATCACGTCTGCCATTAGGTATGCTTTAATCCTATAGGATTTTCTCATTCCACTATCAGGGGGGCCCATGTCCGACAGCGTTATCTCCAATATCGAAATCCGGGCATGTAGGGGTGGCGATGAACTCAAGAATCTAGATGCTGTCTCGGCAGTGCAATTGCCTGGCGGATCGCGCCCAGACTTCACGGTGATCACCGTGACCACCACCGATGGCGTCACCGGCACTTCCTTTGGTTTCGGCGCTCTCGATGCCAAGGCCGCAGCCGCCACGATGTCGCAAGTAAAACCTTTCTTTATGGGCCGTTCGGCTCACGACGCCGCCAAGAACATGAAGGAATTTGAACTCTTCGATCGCCGCTGGAATCACGTTCCAATTTATTCTTACGCCCCCTTCGACAATGCTTGCTGGGACATTGTCGGAAAGATGGCCCACCAACCCGTCTATCGACTCTTAGGCGCAGCCCGCGAGAAAGTTCCGCTCTACGTATCCTCTATGTTCTTGCCCGGCCCTGATGAATACGTAGCCCAAGCGCTGGCGGTTAAAGCCAAGGGATATAAGGGTTACAAACTTCACCCACCAGGAATCTTGGATCTTGATATTGCTTGCTATCGCGCGGTACGTGCCGCGGTCGGCGATGACTTCACCTTGATGGCAGACCCAGTCATTTCTTACACCTACGAGCAAGCCTTGAAGGCCGGCCGCGAACTAGAGAAATTGAATTACCGCTGGCTGGAAGAGCCGCTGTTGGACGTCAACTTTAATGGCCTGCGCAAACTCCGGGAGAAGCTGGATATTCCGATCTGCGGCACCGAGGTAGTTGCCGGCGCTCACTATTCAACCGCCCACTACATCAAGGAGGATCTGGCCGACATCGTCCGCACCGATGTCTCCTGGCGCGGGGGCATTACCGCCGTCATGAAGACTGCCCATGTGGCCGAGGCTTTCGGAGTTCAATGCGAACTCCACACCACGATCTACCACGGGCTGGAACAAGTCCAGATTCACCCCAGCCTGGCTATGGTCAATTGCGAGTTTTTCGAGACCTTATTCCCCTTCGATGACTTCCAATTCGGGACAAAAACCCAACTAGACATTCAGGACGGCTATGTGATGGCTCCTCAGGGGGAAGGCCTCTGTATTGAGTACGACTGGGATTTCATAGATTCCCACACAGTTGCTATCCTTTAACTAATCAACTGACATGGTTCCAGGGATGTTCCGCAGCGGAAAGTTAGTGTTTCACTAGCTCAAAGCTAAGCGACAACATTAATTAGCGGAATATTCCTGGCATGTCTTTCTAATTGCTCCTCCACTAACTTTTTGCCACGCGGCTCAAATGCTGTGCTGTCTCCCCCAATATGCGGGGTAATCAAAACATTTGGAGCGCTCCATAACGGATGTCCAACTGGTAAAGGTTCGGGATCTGTGACATCCAGACCGGCATAAATTCGACCGCGATGTAATTCAGTAATCAGCGCATCGGTATCAACAATTGCGCCACGCGCCACATTAATGAGCACCGAACCATCTTTCATCGCAGCCAACCGTTCAGCATTCATGAAGTGATGATTTTCTTCCGTAAGCGGCATAATCAAAATGACGATATCAAGTGTCGGCAGGTACACATCGAATTCGGAAATCTTGATACTTCCATTGCTTCCGGATTTAGAAAAGGCAAAAGTGTCAACGCTAAAGGGTTGGAGCATCTTTTCCAGCAATTGTCCGATACTTCCGTAGCCAACAATACCGATCCGCGAATCTGCCAGCGATGTTCGGGTCTCATGCACCCACGTACCAGTAGTTTGATTGCGGAAAAAATCCGCAAAGCCACGACGCGAACCGATGGCCAGGGCAACTGCAAGTTCGGCGGTAGATGTGTCGTGCACACCACGCGCATTACATAACGTGACACCAGCTGGCAACAACGGCAAAGCATCGTCGTAACCGGCGCTATTGAGTTGAACAACTTTGAGATTGGGCATATTCACCATGGGCAACATCCCAGCACGTCCGGCCATATATTTCGGAACGAAGAAAGTAACTTTCTCGAGATCAGATTCATAAGGGGCGATGCCATTAGTGGGAAGAGCCTCAAGTCCACCCGGAATCTTGATATCCGACCATTCCGTCCAAATCATGCGCGCGTCCTATCTCGTTGCACCATAACAAAGAGCACCGTAGCAGCAACCAGCATCGCAGCAGTTATCGAATATGCAACCGAAAAACCCCACCCATCGCTGACTGTTCCAATCACCCACGGGCCAATTCCGATAGCCATTGCGGCTCCAATAACGTTGGCAGATATACCTAAATCAGCACCTTTGGGGCTGTCGGAAGCGAAGGCCAGCGCTATTCCTCCGAATGGCCCTATGCCGATGGAAGCAATGATCAATCCCAGCACCGTTAATCCACCATTCGAGGTCGCGATGATCACGGCCAATCCCACTGCGGTAACGATGGTAGAGAAAGTCCAGATCTTTACCACCCCGATATGCGCCCTCATGGAAAAACCCAAACGCCCAGAAGCAATACCGAAACTAAAGATCGTGGCCAGAACGAGCGCAGCTGAATTGCCTAATCCCCGTGCGATCAAGAGGTCCAACGCCCACGCGCCGGCACCAATTTCCAAGAAATTGGCAGCCAATCCCAAAGACATCATCAGTGAAAATTCCTTGTCGAAACTCTTCTCGGTTGCTGATTTCACCGGCGAACGATCTGGAATATTGGGGACCGCTTTCATAGAAATCAATCCCACTATCAAAACAAAGATCAACAAAACTAATCGCCAGGATGCTCCTCTACCGACCAACGCGCCAATGATTGTCGGCGCAAACGCGCCAGTGGCGGTTGCGATGCCAGTAGTGCGCAACATCAGCGGCAAGGAACTCCCCTGCGCTTGTCCTAAGGTCGCGGCGTTGGTGTTGTTGACAAAAGTTGCGCCAATTGCACAGAAGGAATATCCCGGCACCGTTACCCAGATATTTGGACCCCAGGTGTAAAAGCAAGTACCGATCACAACAATGAGCCATCCCGTGCGCATGACGCCGGTGGGGTTGTATCGCGAAATGATCCGAGCCAAGTAATACGAACTGAGCATTAATAATGACGCAAAGGTCAATTGATGAATCGATGCGATGGCCCGTGAAATGTGCAGATCGCGTCGCACTAACGGCACGGTGTAGCCCAGGCCATACATCAAAAAGCCCATAGACCCCGAAAGAGCTAGGAGCCGGCGCTGAATTCCTTTATCCAATGGTCCGACCGGTGATGGTGGCAGGAATGCTGACATCGGTTTGTTGTGGAGTAAATGGACCTTCATACGTTGGTTCATTGGCAAAGCGCTTGACCTTCAGAACTAAGGAAATAGTGCCGCTGGCCGGAAGTTCTACTTGTAAGTGGTTGCCACCAACAGGGATTGCCTGCCCACCTTTCTCCGAAGCGCTGATGATCTGATGTTCACCAAATGCACCGGCTTGAATGACCAAACTTCGAGCCGTAGTTGTGGATGTGTTAACCAAAGTTAATTCGACAACATCTGCCGTGATCTTTTCGACCAGTGCCGCCACATCGGCAGGTAAGCCTGGACGGTGGCCTACAACATCAAAGTAGCGAACCGCCACATGCAGGTGTCCCCCGTGATAGGCCGGCATTGGCCCGCCCAAAGTCAGATGAACCAATGCCTCCAAGATCGCAGGCTGCAAGATCTGCCAATCGTGGATCGACATCGCCTCGCGGTAATGATCCATCGTGAAGGGATTCCATTCTTCACTGCGGAAACGTTTGATCTGGAAATCCACAGCCTCGAGGTTGTTCTTCAAGATTCGTTCTGGGTAATCCGGCATATATCCGCGGATATATCCAAACCAGGCGGCAGTATGTTGGGGACGAGCACTGCCTTGTACATATCCTTCGGTGGAGATCTCTTCATTGCTGGGATGCCAACCACGTTCGACCCGTTGGGCATCGGCCTCATCGATAGAAATGTTCCATACGATGATGGGATCGATTGCGCGTTGAATCCGATAATCGCGCCAACCCGAATCGAAGTGACGATTAGGCAATTTTATGGCGCCATCTTCTTCAATGCGCTTTTCCCACAACATATCGATCTGCGAGCGCACCAGATCTAGATGGCTCATATCGCCCTTGGTCAGCAAAACCGCATTAGCACCGGCCACAGTCAGTGGCTCCAAGATGGTCAAGGTGCCATGAGGCCAGCGCCAACCGTAATAACCGCCCCACCACTTACCGTCGTTATAAGTACCGATCTTGCCGTCCAAACCAATATTGTCTGGAATCACGCCGCCATTCGCTTGAGTGCGCTCTACCCATGCGGCCAAGTACTCCAACGTCCACGTCTTGTACTTCTCATCGTGGTCATACATATATGCATGCGTCATTAATCCAGTTGCAGTCAGATTGACCGGCACATCGCCTTGCCCCATGTGCTTATTAATCTTCTCTAAAATCTCGCCATAGATCGCATCGTCATGCCAAGGCGTCCGCTTTTGATAAGGATCCTGCCCAGTGATGTCTTCAAACGGTGGCAGATATTCTTCCAAGATTTGTCGATTAGGACCCCAGTCCTCCCAGGTGTGGATGTAATGCGCGCCGCCGCTGCCGTTTATTGGTGCCTTAATAATTTTATGTTCAGGATCCCAGTTATCGACCTTGGGATTGTCGCCGTTATACAACGCCGCAAACTTTCGAGTGCGCTGCCGATCTTTTAAAACATGTGGGTTAGCCAGAGCAAACCAGTAAAACCCCAACAGCGCTTCACCATGGTGCATCCAGTCGTACGCTTCATCGAACTCGTCGACCACCTGGCCGTACTCGGTCCACTGCCAGGTAATCGCATCCCAGATTTCGCGGTGGCGCTTATCCAGACGTTCGTCGCCGCCCATGATGAAGTGCAAGGTGAAGTTCATAAAACCTTCATAAGGATCATCGGAGCCATCAAAGCCCGGCCATTCATTGCGCCAGATCAGCGTGTTATCGCTATTGGTGTATCGATCGGCAAATTCCAACGACGCTTCATTGATGATCGAAATGAGCTGGCGTTCGAGTACCGCCCACTCGGGAGCCACACCGGTTTTGCTCGCACGTAGCGTCGGGAATTTCTTGGAATCGGTCATCGAGA
>CANBRH010000036.1 GCA_947371865.1 Actinomycetota bacterium | reverse complement strand
CAATTGAGCTAAGTCCCCGTATTACTACGGTCTTTCTTGCCAGCGTGGGCCTGGGAGGACTTGAACCTCCGACCTCTTCCTTATCAGGGAAGCGCTCTAACCAGGCTGAGCTACAGGCCCGCTAACGGGCTGGTGAAGGTTACCCGACTTGGTGCCCAACCCGCAAAACACTATTCCGTAGAGTTCTCTTCCGGCTCAACCTCGTCCCTCACTTGAGCAATATCTTCCGGCTCAACCTCGTCCCTCACTTGAGCAATTGAGACCACTGAAACGCCCTCAGCCAAGTTCACCAATCGGACGCCCAAAGTGTCTCTCGAGGTCTCTCTGACCTCTGAAGCGGCCGTTCGCATGACTGTTCCGGCGGAAGTGATCGCCAAGATTTCTTCAGAAGCTTCAACAATCATCGCGCCTACCAAAACACCTCGAGAATCTTCATCAATCTTTGCTGCTTTCACACCAATGCCGCCACGACCTTGGCTGCGATATTCCTCGAGTGGGGTGCGTTTGGCGTACCCACCATCAGTTGCGGTGAATACATATTGTTGGTTGGAGTTCTCACCAATAGTGGCCATGGAAAGTAATTGATCGTCGCCACGGAATTTCATACCAATGACGCCACCCGTGGCTCGACCCATCGGACGCAGGGAATCGTCTCCTGCTGAGAATCGCAGCGACATTCCTTTACGGGAAACGAGAAGCAGATCGTCTTTTTGGCTAACGAGGGAAGCGGATACAACTTCATCCTCTTCCTTGAGATTTATTGCAATCAATCCTCCAGTGCGAGTCGAGTCATATTCAGCCAACGGGCTCTTCTTCACCATGCCACCACGTGTAGCGATCACAAGGGAGGCTGTTGGATCGTAACTTGAGACGGCAATAACTGCAGCAATAGTTTCATCGGGTTTAAATGCTAAAAGGTTGGCTACATGTTGGCCACGTGCATCGCGACCGGCATCTGGAAGTTCGTGAACTTTGGCGCGGTAAACCCGACCTTTATTTGTAAAGAACAACAACCAATCATGAGTGGAGGCAACAAAGAAGTGATCCACTAAATCATCTTGACGTAGAGCGGCGCCTTTAACGCCTTTGCCTCCGCGGCGCTGCGATCTGTAAAGATCAGCTTTAGTGCGTTTGGAATAACCGGTGCGGGTAATGGTGACTACAACATCTTGCTCTTGGATGAGATCTTCAACTGATAGATCACTCTCGCCCAACATAATTTGGGTACGTCGGGGATTGCCATACTTAGTAGAAATCTCTTCAAGCTCAACTTTAATTATTTCACGCTGTTTGGCCGGGCTGGCCAGAATTTCATTAAGTTGGATGATGTCAGCCATTAGACCGTCATATTCATCATTGATCTTCTGTCGTTCAAGGGCTGCGATACGACGGAGTTGCATATCCAAAATAGCGTTTGCTTGGATCTCATCAACTTCCAATAACTTCATCAAACCTGTGCGTGCCTCTTCGGAGGTCGAACTTGCACGAATTAATGCAATAACAGCATCAAGGGCGTCAAGTGCTTTGAGATAACCTAAAAGAATATGGGCGCGTTTTTCGCGTTCGGCTAACCGGTATTTTGTGCGCCTAACAATAACTTCAACTTGGTGTTCGATGTAATAACGAATGAACTCATCAATGCGCAAAGTTCGGGGAACGCCATCGACTAATGCCAACATGTTGGCGCCAAAGGAATCCTGTAATTGCGTATGTTTGTAAAGGTTATTGAGTACAACTTTTGGAATTGCATCGTTGCGAAGAACGATGACTAATCGCTGGCCCAGTCGCTCATTACCTTCATCGCGAACATCAGCGATGCCTTTAATGCGACCATCTTTAACGAGTTCAGCAATCTTTAGTGCGAGGTTATCTGGGTTAACTTGGTACGGAAGTTCGGTAACAACCAAACAAGTACGTTTGTTGATCTCTTCAATCTCAACAACCGAGCGCATGATGATGGATCCGCGCCCGGTGCGATATGCCTCTTCAATCCCTTGGCGGCCAATAATTAGGGCTTTTGTAGGGAAATCTGGACCTTTGATGATGGCGAGCAGTTTTTCCAAAAGTTCTTGGGATGGCATATCTGGGTGCTCGAGTGCAAAACAAGTGCCTTCAATAACTTCACTGAGGTTATGTGGTGGGATATTGGTGGCCATACCTACTGCGATACCCGCGCTGCCATTAACGAGAAGGTTGGGGAATCGGCTGGGAAGAACAAGTGGCTCTTGTGAACGACCGTCATAGTTTGGAACAAAATCAACAGTGTCCTCGTCGATATCTCGCATCATCTCCATTGCTAGAGGTGCAAGACGAGCCTCGGTGTAACGCATGGCTGCGGCTGGATCGTTGCCGGGGGAACCAAAGTTTCCATTGCCGTCGATTAATGGAAAACGCAGTGACCAAAATTGGGCTAAGCGAACTACAGCATCGTAGATAGCGGTGTCTCCGTGTGGGTGGTAATTACCCATGACGTCACCAACGATGCGAGAGGACTTGTAGTAGCCCTTATCGGGACGATAACCCGCGTCATACATCGCATAAAGCACGCGACGATGGACTGGTTTCAATCCATCACGAACATCGGGAAGCGCTCGGCCAACAATGACGCTCATTGCATAATCTAGATAAGAGCGCGCCATCTCGACTTGGAGGTCGACGGTCTCGATGCGATCGTGCGTGATCTCTGTTTCGTCCATTAGATATCCAAGAATCGAACGTCTTTGGCGTTACGTTGAATAAAGTTACGGCGTAATTCGACATCTTCACCCATAAGCACTGAGAAAAGGTCGTCTGCCGCTGCGGCATCATCGATTGTTACTTGAATGAGAACTCGATGCGCCGGATCCATAGTGGTGTCCCACAACTCTTTGGCGGGCATTTCCCCTAAACCTTTGAAACGTTGGATTCCATCATCTTTCGGTAAGCGCTTTCCGGCTTCAAGACCAATCTTGATAAACCCATCGCGTTCGCGATCAGAGAAGGCATATTGAACCGGTTCTTTCCCGCCCCACTTCAATTTGTATAGCGGTGGTTGGGCTAGATAGACGTAACCGTTTTCAATGAGCGGGCGCATAAATCTAAAGAGAAGTGTCAACAACAAGGTGCGGATATGTTGACCATCAACGTCAGCATCGGCCATCAAGATAATTTTGTGATACCGGAGCTTGGCGGCATCGAATTCATCGTGAATACCAGTGCCTAAGGCGGTGATGAGAGATTGGACCTCATTGTTCTGAAGTACGCGATCTATACGGGCTTTCTCGACGTTAAGGATTTTGCCACGGATAGGAAGAACGGCTTGATTACGGGAATCGCGTCCGCCTTTTGTGGAACCACCAGCGGAATCACCTTCAACAATATACAGCTCGCATTTTTCTGGATCAGTCCACTGACAATCTGCCAACTTACCCGGCATACCACGGCCCTCAAGTAAACCTTTTCGGCTTCGCGACAAATCGCGAGCTTTACGAGCCGCAACACGAGCCGCGGCAGCATCAATACTTTTACGGACAATGTCTTTTCCTTCGCCGGGATTCTTTTCAAACCAGGCGGTGAGGTTTTCATTCATGGCTTTTTGAGTGAAAGATTTCGCTTCAGTATTGCCAAGCTTGGTTTTGGTCTGACCTTCAAATTGCGGTTCGGCAATTTTGATGGAAACAATTGCAGTTAGACCTTCGCGAATATCGTCGCCGGTTAGGCGATCTTCCTTCTTGCGAATAAAGCCCCACTCTTCGCCGAATTTATTAACGATAGAAGTGAGAGCCGTACGAAAACCTTCTTCGTGAGTTCCACCCTCTTGGGTATTAATGGCGTTGGCAAAGGTGTAAACAGATTCGGTGAATCCGGAATTCCATTGCATAGCAATTTCGAGCGTCATATGAAGCTTTGGATCATCATTTTCAAAAGCGATGATCGACTTGTGGGTAACGCCTTTTGAAAGATTGAGGTGTTTTACGAAATCGATAATTCCGTCTTCGTAGTGGTAGAGCGCTTCAAGTGGTTCGCCTTTTTCATCGACGCGACCAGGGCGCAAATCTTTTAAGGTGAGAATCAAACCTTTGTTGAGAAATGCCATTTCGCGGAAACGGGTAGAAAGTGTTTCAAAAGAAAAATCTGTGGTATCAAAGATTTCATGTGATGGCCAGAAAGTCACCGTAGTGCCGTGAAGGGTGGTGGCTTCGCCTTTACGTACAGGAGTTTGTGGGACGCCGAGTTTGTATTCTTGAAACCACTCGAAACCATCACGACGTACTTCAACTGCAAGGTCGGTGCTGAGAGCGTTAACAACAGAGATACCAACGCCGTGTAGACCACCGGAGACTGAATAGCCTCCGCCGCCAAACTTTCCGCCAGCGTGCAAGACGGTCATAACAACTTCAAGTGCAGGCTTCTTCTCGACTGGATGGATATCGACTGGGATGCCGCGACCATCGTCGACAACTTTGACTGAGCCATCTGGTTGGATGGTGACGTTAATTTCGGTGCAGTAGCCAGCCAGGGCTTCATCGACCGAGTTATCGACTACTTCTTGAACTAAGTGGTGGAGCCCGCGTTCGCCGGTAGAACCGATATACATGCCGGGGCGCTTGCGAACGGCATCTAGTCCTTCCAGGACCGTGATCGCACTGGCGTCATAAGACTTAGGCAATGCTCACGCTCCTTGGAAATGGCGAAAACGTCTCAGATTTCAACCTGGGGAGTTTTCAATTGTCGATGGCTGTAATCCTATCGTGGAATTGAATTGAGGACTACCGAAAAGAGGCGCAGAGGGGGTTTAAGAGGGGGTTTTATCCCTGGGTAGTGGGTAGATATTGAAAATAGACACTTATTTAGTTGTAGGTGTCGCGAGGACCTTTTGCGCCCCTAATGGTTCGCAGCCCCTTCTTCCAATTTGGAGCATGGGGGCCAATCACCGAAATCTCCTCAACAAGAGCCCCTGGGGCCGAATGAGAGATGGTTTCTAAGAGTTGAGTGGAGATCAAGGTCAGCTGGGTCGCCCAGGCTGTTGAGGTCGTCTGAATGGTTAATCGGCCATCCACCAGAGTGAGCGGGTTGGCATGCTCGGCGATATCGGCGCCAACGACATTTGGCCATTCGGTGAAAAGGGTGCCTTCAGCAATCCCTTTCTTCCAGTCTCGATGAGAAACCAGCTCGGATATTGCCGAGCTAAGACTTAAAGGATCTTCGATCTTCGCGCGCGCCGCTTCAACTGGGTTGTTGGGGTTTTTGCGATTGTGGCTGCGGAAAGAACGGTAAAGCTCGCGAGCTAAATCTTTACTCATGTGACCACCTCGGTGACGCTGCCAGATCTCACACTAAATCTACGGCCTTGCAACTCGGAGGGTAAGTCATTTTCCACAGCGACAGTGATAAATGTTTGTTCGGCGACATGCGCTAACTCGATAAGTCGAATTCTTCGCTCTTCGTCGAGTTCGGAAAAGACATCGTCCAAAATTAAAATCGGTGAAAGTCCATCCTGTTGCAGAAGTTGGAAAGTTCCGAGTTTTAACGAAAGCGCTATAGACCAAGATTCGCCGTGGCTGGCGTAACCCTTCACCACATGATCTCCAAGTATTAAAACTAAATCGTCGCGGTGTGGCCCGGATAAGGTGAGTCCGCGCTCAATCTCTGCAGTTCGAGTTGCCTGCATTCTTTCCAATAATTTTTGAGTATTTGCCTCTGCATCTAATCCTGGTTCTTCAATACTTGATTTATAGTCAATCGCTGCTGCTTTTTGCGGAGAAATTTCTTTATAAATCTCGGCGAAAATTGGAGTGAGGTCTGAGAGCGTCTTGAGCCGCGCAGCGATTATCTTCCCGCCGAAATCTGCGACTTGGGCATCCCAGGAATGAAGAGAATCGGCACCCGCCCGAGATTTCAGAAGAGAGTTGCGTTGGCGGAGAGCTCTTTCATAGTCAGAGATAATCCCAGCCATTCGAGGAGAGCGAAGAATAAGAAGTTGATCGATAAATTTCCTGCGTTCACTGGGGTCGCCCCGAACCAAATCCAAATCTTCCGGGGAAAAATATATTGCTTGGACTAAACCAAAAAGTTCTCTTTGGCTTCTTGTTGGATTTTGATTGATCCGAGCCCGGTTGGCTTTATCAGCATTGATTTCCAACTCAACCAAAATATCTCTTTCGGGGTTGGTGATCTTGGCGCGTACATATGCCGAAGTGTTGCCAAGTTGAACAAGCGGTTGATCAGAAGAAGTTCGGTGAGAACTAAGGAAGGAGAGATAGAGAATGGCTTCAACAATATTGGTTTTACCCTCGCCATTTCGACCCACAAATATAGAGATTCCGGGCGCGAGATCTAACTCTAGGTTTTTGTACGAACGGAAAGCTCCTAGAGAAAGTTGGGAGATAAACACTTTATATTCGAGGGATTAAGAGGTGTAGCGCATCGGCATTAGTAAGTACTTATAGCTGGAATCTGGTTCGCCCTCGGCTGAAGATTTTCCAGAGAGCACAGCTGGCTTACTTGATCCGGTAAAAGCAATGTGAACAAAGGGGTTATTGATCGCCTGTAGGCCATCAGTTAAGAAGGTTGGGTTGAAGGCGATATTGATGGGTTCACCAAAGTATTCAATCTCGAGCTCTTCGGTTGCTTGTGCTTCTTCGCCGGCGCCGGCTTCGAGTTGAAGTACTCCGTTTCCGAAAACAAGTCTGAGTGGAACAGTTTTATCGGTTACGAGCGCCACCCGACGAACTGAGTCTAGAAGCGTGCTTACTTCAATGGTCGCTTGTGAACTTGATTCTTGAGGAAGTAGATGACGGAAAGGTGGGAATGTTCCATCAAGAGTTCTAGAAGTCATCGTTTTCTCTTGCGAAACAAACCCAACTAATTTTTCAGTAGAGGTGTCTTGGGAGAGCGCGAAAATAACCTCTGGGCTACCTACTAAAGATTTTGCAGCGTCTGCCAGCGTGCGGGCGCGAAGCAGTGTTGAAGTTTCAATATTTGAATTTGTTGGGTTCCATTCAATTTCTTTTACCGCGAGACGGTATCGATCGGTGGCTGCCAAAGTAATGTGTGTTTTATTAATATCAATATGAACACCCGTTAATGTGGGAAGTGAATCATCTCGGCCGGCAGCAATAGCTACTTGGTTAACCGCTGTTGCAAAAACATCCGTGGCGATTTTTCCTGCAGCTTCAGGTAGTGCAGGCAAAGTTGGGTACTCGTTTACCGAGAGAGTAGGGAGAGTAAATTTAGCGCTGCCGGCAGTAACGAGCACGCGAGTTCCATCTAAAGTAAAAGAGATTGGTTTTTGTGGAAGCGAACGGGCAATTTCAGCCAGGAGGCGTCCAGGAACGAGAACTTTCCCTGGAGCGGCGATCTCGGCATGTAAAATTGCTTTGGTAGAAGTCTCTAGGTCTGAACCTGTGAGGGTGATGACGTCAGTTACTTCAATCATGATCCCCAGCAACGAGGTTGAGATCGGCCTCGTGGAGAGGCTGCGGGCCACCCAATTAACAGCATCGATCAACGCTTCGCGTTCTGCAACAAACTTCATATCCGCCTCATCCTTATGTATTGGGGCGAGTCTTTCACAACTGTTCTCCCTCCCCAGCTTTTTCTATTTAATATAAGTATTAGTAGTAACTAGAGAACTTTCCTGTGGAAAACCATTTAAAACCCTTGTCGTTAAAGGAAAAAAAGCAAGGCGAAGCCTGTGGGCAGTCTTGGGATAACCCAGATTAACTTTTCTTTTACCGCCCAAAGTTAGAGAGTGCGAAGGCCCCGCCAACAATTTATCCACAGTTATCCACAAGTTACCCCCAGACTGGGGGCAACTATTAAGCGTAACTTCAGAGATTTCCACAGTAGCTATCCCAATTCGCAGTCTGTCCGTTATGTCCGGTTAAATGTTAGTTCTTGGACTGAAGCCGGATGCGGTTGGTGAGTTCGGTGACTTGGTTATAGATCGAGCGTCGCTCAGCCATTAGTTGGCGGATCTTTCGGTCGGCATGCATCACAGTGGTGTGATCTCTTCCGCCGAAAGTCTGTCCGATTTTAGGTAGGGAGAGGTCGGTGAGTTCGCGGCATAAGTACATTGCAATCTGGCGAGCATTAACCAAAACCCGCGAACGTGAGGTTCCACAGAGGTCGTCAATCGTGAGACTGAAGTAGGTCGCGGTCTGGGCCATAATTGCTGAGGAAGTGATCTCAGGGCCTCCTGCATCCGGAATTAAGTCTTTTAAGACAATTTCAGCTAAACCTAAATCAACGCCCTGTCGGTTTAATGAAGCGAACGCCGTTACCCGAATAAGCGCGCCTTCAAGTTCACGGATATTGGAAGAGATTTTGCTGGCGATATATTCCAAAACATCATCCGGTGCATTCAGTTTGTCTTGCGCAGCTTTCTTCCGCAAAATTGCAATACGGGTTTCAAGTTCGGGTGGCTGAATATCAGTTATCAAACCCCATTCAAACCGACTTCGAAGGCGGTCTTCCAAAGTAGTGAGTTGTTTTGGCGGCCGATCACTAGAAATAACTATTTGTTTATTGGCGTTATATAAAGTGTTAAAAGTATGAAAGAACTCTTCCTGAGTTCGCTCTTTATTCTCCAAGAATTGAATATCGTCAACAAGCAACACATCTAAATCGCGGTATCTACGTTGAAAAACCGAGGCTTTATCATCACGGATCGAGTTAATGAAATCATTAGTGAACTCTTCGCTTGATACATACCTAACTCGAACCCCGCCATACAACTCTTTGGCGTAAGCGCCAATAGCGTGCAGTAAGTGAGTCTTTCCAAGCCCTGACTCGCCATAGATGAAAAGTGGGTTGTAAGCCTTGGCGGGCGCCTCAGCAACAGCAACAGCTGCGGCATGAGCAAAACGATTCGATGCGCCGATAACAAAAGTTTCAAAAATGTAGCGAGGGTTTAATTGGGTGGGTTCAGTCGGAGCAGTGCTTCCTCGCCCAGTGCCCGCTTTTGGTTGTGGCTCTAAAACAGGCTCAACAACTTCTTCTTGGGTAGGGGTCGCCTCAACTTCAATACTTTCATCAACAATGACGGCGATACTGATTCGTTGACCAAGTTGTTGGGAGAGCACTTCATTTAACGGCGCACGCAGGCGACTTTCCAAAACATCTTTAGCAAAGCCATTAGGGGCGGCCAAGAGCAAGTTGGCCCCACCTTCGCTCTGCAACAAACCCAGTGGTTTGGTTAAAGTAAGAAAAGCCCGGTGGTGTGGGGTTTCTAAGGCAATTGCTTCAATTACCGACTCCCATAACGCGGTGAGATCGATATCTTCCAGTATTGCCAAAAGAGCCCCCAATATTCGAACGCAAACACACATAAATCTAAACAATCCACAAAGTTATCCACAGCCTGTGGTCTAAACCCCACCTTTAGCCTTGTATTAACCTTTTCGAGCCTAAATCTCCTGGCCAAATCCTTATCAAAGCCACCTTTTTATCGGCTGCCTGTGGATAGAGAGCGAAGGTAGGACGGATTACCTAGAAAAGCAAGTGGTTATCCACAATAGAATTATCACGATCTGGTTTTTGTCCGATTCATCCACAATTCAGGGGCTTTTCCCAAAAGTGAGTTTGACCCTTATCAACAGGTACCCGTACCGTTACCCCCTCACTAGCTGTGGCCTACGAGAGGCTCACCTTGAGGGTGAAAACCTTTCGAGAGATTCAAGGAGATTTCAATGAGTAAGCGCACCTTCCAACCTAACGTTCGTAAACGCGCCAAGAAGCATGGCTTCCGCGCTCGTATG
>CANBRH010000035.1 GCA_947371865.1 Actinomycetota bacterium | reverse complement strand
GATCTACCGTCGGAACTATTACCGAAGTGTATGACTACCTGCGTTTGCTCTTTGCACGTGCTGGTCGCCCACATTGCCCTAACTGCGGCAAGGCGATCGCCAAACAAACTCCACAGAATATCGTGGACCAGATTTTGGAAATGCCAGCGACTACTAGGTTTCAAGTCCTGGCTCCCGTCGTGCGGGCTCGTAAAGGTGAGTTTGTCGATCTCTTCAAAGAGTTCACGATTCAAGGATTTTCCAGAGCTCGTGTCGATGGCGTTGTGTATCAACTTTCTGAAGTCCCTAAACTCAAGAAGCAGGAAAAGCACACCATCGAAGTTGTGGTGGATCGTCTCAATGCTAAGGCTGAATCCAAAACCCGACTTACCGATTCGATTGAAACTGCTCTGCGTCTAGCAAGTGGATTAGTTGTCCTGGATTTCGTTGATATGAAAGAGGGCGCCGAGGGCAAGGAGCGAACCTACAGCGAACATATGGCCTGCCATGATTGCGGTCTCTCCTTCGAAGAACTCGAGCCACGCTCCTTCTCTTTTAACTCTCCCTTTGGTGCTTGTACTGAATGTTCCGGTATTGGCACTCGCTTGGAAGTCGACGAAGAGCTCATCATTCCCGATGACTCGATCTCGATTAATGAAGGCGCAATTGCACCCTGGTCCTCCGGTCACTTCGCCGAGTACTTCACCCGATTGCTTGAGGGGCTCTCTGAGGATCTCAAGTTCTCACTGGACAATCCGTGGAAGAAGCTATCAATCAAGGCCAAGACAGCAATTTTGCATGGCTGGGATTACGAAGTTCATGTGAAGTACAAAAACCGATACGGTCGCGTTCGTAACTACTCGACTGGATTTGAAGGTGTTGTTCCCTTTATCCATCGCAAACATGGCGAGACCGACAGCGATTACAGCCGCGAAAAGTACGAGTCCTACATGCGCGAGATTCCGTGCCCGGTCTGTAAAGGCGCTCGGCTTAAGCCCGAAGTTCTTGCCGTCACCCTAGGTGGCAAGAGCATCGCGCAAATTTGCCAGCTTTCAATCTCCGAGTGTGCCGCCTTCTTGCAGAAGATTTCGCTCAATGCCCGAGAGCGTCAGATTGCCGAACGAGTATTGAAAGAGGTTCATGCGCGCATGGGCTTTCTACTGGATGTTGGTCTGGATTACCTCTCACTCGAACGTCCAGCTGCGACTCTTTCTGGCGGAGAAGCTCAACGTATTCGCCTTGCCACTCAAATTGGGTCGGGCCTGGTTGGCGTGCTCTATGTATTGGATGAGCCCAGCATCGGACTTCACCAACGCGATAATCGCAAGTTAATCGAAACCCTGACCCGCCTGCGCGATATGGGCAATACTTTGATTGTCGTCGAGCACGATGAGGACACCATTCGTACTGCCGATTGGATTGTTGATATTGGCCCAGGCGCAGGCGAACACGGGGGACATGTTGTCTCCTCCGGTGATTATCAAGCTTTGATCGATGCCCCAACCTCTATCACCGGCGCCTATCTCTCCGGCCGCAGCAAGATCGATATCCCAGAAGTGCGCAGACCCTTGGCTAAAGGACGTTCCATTACGGTCAAGGCGGCTCGGGAAAACAATCTACAAAATATTGATGTGACATTTCCGCTGGGTGCCTTCGTCGCCGTCACTGGAGTCAGTGGCTCTGGTAAGTCCACTTTGGTCAATGACATCCTCTATGCCACGCTGGCCAACAAACTCAATGGTGCGCGTATTGTCCCCGGTCGCCACCGCACGGTTACCGGTCTCGACCAACTGGATAAAGTCGTACATGTCGACCAATCTCCGATCGGACGCACACCTCGCTCTAACCCCGCCACCTACACTGGCGTCTTCGATAAAATTCGAGCTCTCTTTGCTGAGACCACCGAAGCCAAAATTCGCGGTTACCAACAGGGACGTTTCTCCTTTAACGTCAAGGGTGGCCGCTGTGAAAACTGCGCCGGCGACGGAACTATCACCATTGAAATGAACTTTCTTCCAGATGTATATGTGCCGTGCGAAGTTTGCCACGGCGCTCGATATAACCGTGAGACTCTCGAAGTTCACTACAAGGGCAAAACTATCGCCGAGGTTCTCAATATGCCGATCGAAGAAGCCAGCCACTTCTTTGAATCAGTTCCAGCCATTGCGCGATATTTGAAAACCCTTAACGATGTTGGTCTGGGATATGTCCGCTTAGGTCAATCGGCTCCGACCTTGTCGGGCGGAGAGGCGCAACGCGTGAAATTGGCAACTGAGCTCCAGCGTCGATCTACTGGTCGAACTATTTATGTACTTGATGAACCCACGACTGGTCTGCACTTTGAAGATGTGCGCAAACTCCTCATTGTCCTTAACCGACTTGTGGACACCGGCAACACAGTGATTGTTATTGAACACAATCTCGATGTCATCAAGTCCGCCGATTGGGTCATCGACCTTGGCCCTGAAGGCGGCTCGGGTGGGGGATTAGTCGTTGCCGAAGGTACGCCCGAAGAAGTCGCAAAGATTCCAGCAAGTTATACCGGTACCTATTTAGCTGAAGTCTTGGAAGGTGTTCGGGTCTAACCGAAGTAGATTCTGATGAGCGACCCACAGAGTTATCGCCCCTCCAATATTCCGACCGATCCTGGGGTTTATCGCTTCTATGACGAACACGATCGGGTTATCTACGTAGGCAAGGCGCGTAATTTGCGTTCCCGGCTCAGTTCCTACTTTCAGAGCAACCTGGCCGAGAAGACTTTTCGAATGGTGCATACCGCGGTGCGGGTGGATTGGACCATCGTCAAGACCGAGGTTGATGCTTTGCAATTGGAGTTCACCTGGATTAAATCTGAAAACCCACGATTTAACATCCAATTTAAAGATGATAAGTCCTACCCCTATTTGGCCATCAGCCTCACCAGTGAATATCCACGTCTCTTTATTTCTCGAGCGAAAAAACGTCCTGGCGTTAAATACTTTGGTCCCTTTGCTCATGCGTGGGCTCTGCGCAGCACTTTTGATGTTCTGCTCAAGATATATCCCATCCGCAGTTGCAGTGATTCGAATTTTGAGCGCGCCCGACGCACCAAACGCCAATGCCTGCTAGGCGATATTGGTAAGTGCGCTGCTCCTTGCGTGGAATGGATCAGCCAGGAAGATCACTCGCTCTTGGCGAAGAATCTGGCGAAATTCATCGACTCCAACCCAAATGACATTGCTCGCCAACTCGAATCTGAAATGGCCCAGGCGGCCAACAATGAAGAATACGAAAAAGCGGCGAAGTTACGGGATCAGCTTGAGGCACTTCGGAAGGCATCTGAATCGAGTCAGACCGCCCTGTCGGAAAACCTCAGTGCAGATGTCTTGGCTGTCCATGAAGAAATTACCCATGCGGCTATTTCTATCTTCTCGATTCGAGAAGGTCGTATTGTCGGCTCACGTTCCTGGATCATAGATCGCTCGGAAGTATTGGAAGAAGAAAGCGTCATCACAGCTGCCTTGCCACGAATTTATGCTGAGACCGAAATTCCCCGAGAGATTTTGGTTGATCATCTGCCAGAGTTTCACGAGTCACTTGAAGAATTGTTGGCAGCACAGGGCAAGCACACCGTCAGCATTTCCGAACCACAGCGGGGTGAAAAATTTGAATTAATTCAGACCGTTAAGCGCAATGCCTATCAATCCTTGATTCAGTACCTCAGCAAACGCTCCAATGATTCGGCGGTCAGCGGCCGGGCGCTTGAGGAGATATCCGAACTCCTCGATCTGGGAGAAGCGCCTTTGCGCATCGAATGTTTTGACATCTCTAATATTCAAGGAACTAACATGGTCGCATCCATGGTGGTCTTCGAAGATGGCCAACCCAAAAAGAGTGATTATCGCCGATTCGCAATTTCCGATGAAGCACATTTCGACGACACCCGAGCCATGTATCACGTGCTCTCGCGCCGGCTCAAGCGATATTTGGCAGAGAAGGATCTCAATCATGAAGAGATTGCCCTCCAGGGTGGAACCAGACCAAAGTTTGCTTATCCGCCCCAACTCATCGTTGTCGATGGCGGCGCTCCTCAAGTTGCCGCTGCCCAAGCGGCGCTATCTGATTTAGGAATCACCAATATCGCCCTCTGCGGATTGGCTAAACGCCTTGAGGAAGTTTGGTTACCTGGCAGCCCCGATCCCGTGATCTTTCCTCGCCACAGTGAAGGGCTCTACCTGCTCCAGCGAATTCGAGATGAAGCCCACCGCTTCGCCATTACCTTCCATCGCAGCAAACGCTCTCGAGTGATGCTGGAATCTCTGCTAGATGAGATTCCGCAATTGGGGGAGATCCGCCGGGCTGCCCTGCTCGAGCATTTCGGGTCTGTTACTGCGTTGCGCAAGGCTGATAAGTCGCAAATTTCTGCCATTCCAGGCATCGGCGAGAAGATCGCAGCGCTCATTCTGGAACATCTTCCTACAGCCGAACCCGGCGTGAATCTGCAGACTGGCGAAATCTTAGAAACGTGAGACAACCATCAGCCCGATGGTGAAAGATGTGGCCATGAGTCAAGGTTCTAGCGAAGTCGTTGTCGTAACAGGCATGAGCGGTGCCGGTAGATCAACGGTTGCGCACGCTATGGAAGATCTAGGTTGGTATGTCGTCGACAACCTGCCGCCTGCACTTTTGGCCAACTTATGCGAAATGGCGGCTGCATCCGTGACTTCTATCGCCGTAGTCATCGATGTCCGGGGACGTCAATTTTTCGATGATCTCAATCGCGCACTAGCCGCCCTGGGCGAAGAGGGAATTTCCCACCGAGTCCTTTTTGTAGATGCTTCAGATGATGTGTTGGTCCGTCGCTTTGAATCTACTCGTCGTCCACACCCACTACAGGGAAATGATCGGATCGTCGACGGCATTGCCAAAGAACGCGAACGGTTGCGGGAAGTTCGCTCTGTTGCCGATATCGTCATCGATTCTTCTGCGTTTAACTTGCACCAACTTGAACAGAAAGTCACTGATCTTTTTCAAAGTAAAGAGAGCGCTGAACTTCGAGTCAACATTCTCTCCTTCGGATATAAATACGGGATACCCGTCGACGCAGATTTGGTCATGGATTGCCGATTCATTTCAAACCCACATTGGGTACCCGAACTTCGCCCACTCACGGGGCTGGATAAACCGGTTCGTGACAATGTTCTGGGGACTGAAAATGTTCAAGAGTTCCTTACGCGTTATCAAGCAGTTTTTGAAACCATGGCTGAAGGATTCATTCACGAGGGCCGAAAGTATTTGACCCTGGCAGTCGGTTGCACTGGTGGAAAACATCGCAGCGTTGCTATTGCCGAAGAATTAGCCAAGCGTCTCAATAGTTCGACTCATTCGATCAGCAAGCGGGTAGAAGCTAGCGCTATTCATAGGGATCTCGGAAGAGAGTTGTGAGCTCTCTCCACGTAGTTGCCATGGGTGGGGGTCATGGATTGGCCGTCACACTTACTGCGTTGCGGCGAATTTCATGCGACATCACCGCGGTCGTTACGGTCGCCGACAATGGCGGGTCAAGTGGCAGGCTTCGCGAGGAGTTCAACTCATTACCGCCTGGGGATTTACGCATGGCGCTGGCAGCGCTCTGCGGTGATGATTCTTGGGGCCGCGGTTGGGCCGAGATCATGCAATACCGATTCACAAGTTCAGGCGAGATGAGCGGACATGCCATCGGCAATCTTTTGCTTACCGCGCTGTGGGATCGCGATGGAGATCCAGTGCGCGGTCTCGATCGAGTAGGAGAATTACTAAAAGTTGTCGGCCGAGTATTGCCCATGGCCATCGAACCTCTCGATATCGAAGGCACATTCGCCACTTCGTATGGACGGACCATCGTTCGTGGCCAAGTCGAAGTGGCTACGGCAAAAGGTCGAGTGGAATCCCTCCGACTTATTCCTGCCGAACCTCGGGCTACACCTCAGGCACTGGAAGCGATTATGAAGGCGGATTGGCTTACCTTTGGACCAGGTTCGTGGTTCTCTAGTGTGATGCCACATTTTCTCTTGCGCGAACAAGCTGAAACGATTCGAACTTCGCCGGCGAAGAAGATTTTTGTGCTCAATTTGGCCGAAGGTTTTACCGGAAATGAATTTGCGGGGTATAGCCCTGAAGAGCATCTTGAACTCGTCTTGGCACATGCCCCCGAACTGCGGATTGACTACGCCATCGTTGATCCAGCAGCCCTGCGCCCGGGAAATGACCTAAGGCGCTTGGTCGAAAAATGTGGTGGAGAACTCGTTATTCGAGAACTCGGGGAGGTTCCGGGCAGTTTTCATCACGATCCCCGAAAATTGGCATTGGTATTCCAAGACATTTTTTCGGGAACCCTGCTTAGATAGGTCAAGTAATTTTTTTAGCAAGCAAAGGAGGCAAGGAGATGGCGATGACCGCATCGGTAAAAGATGAATTAAGCCGCCTTTCGATCACCAAACCTTGCTGCCGGAAGTCGGAAGTTTCTTCCCTCTTGCGCTTTGCTGGGGGCCTTCACATTGCCGCAGGCAAAATTGTTATCGAAGTCGAACTCGACACTGCACAAACCGCTCGTCGGCTACGAAAAGATATTTCTGAAGTGTTTGGACATGATTCCGAGTTAGCGGTGCTCTCGCCTTCGGGTTTGCGCAAAGGCAGTCGTTATGTGGTCCGAGTTATCTCCGACGGCGATGCCTTAGCGCGTCAGACCGGTCTCATCGATTCCAATAATCGCCCGATTCGTGGATTGCCACCTCAAGTCGTCTCCGCCGGTATTTGCGATGCCGAAGCTGCCTGGCGCGGAGCATTTCTCGCCCACGGATCTCTCACCGAGCCAGGTCGTTCTTCAGCGCTAGAAATAACCTGCCCAGGTCCCGAAGCTGCGTTAGCGCTGGTGGGGGCGGCACGCCGGCTAGGAATAACAGCCAAGGCCCGCGAAGTTCGTAGCGTTGATCGAGTTGTTATCCGAGATGGCGATGCCATCGGAGCTTTGCTCACCAGGTTAGGCGCGCATGAAAGTGTTCTTGCCTGGGAAGAACGTCGCATGCGCCGAGAAGTCCGCGCCACAGCCAACCGGCTCGCTAATTTTGACGATGCCAATCTGCGCAGATCAGCTCGCGCCGCTGTCGCCGCCTCAGCCCGTGTGCAACGTGCCTTAGAAATACTGGGTGCCGAAATTCCCGACCACCTCAAAGAGGCGGGGGAACTCCGAATTAATCATGGTCAAGCCAGTCTGGAAGAACTTGGCTCGTTAGCCACCCCACCCATGACTAAGGACGCCATTGCCGGTCGAATTCGCCGTCTCTTGGCGATGGCCGATAAGCGGGCACACGACCTAGGAATCCCCGATACTGAGGCTGGTTTAAGCCCAGATCTGCTGAATTAACTATTCATTCACCTCACATCTGCCCGATTTCTCCTACTGTCCGACCTCGGCTGATAGGCTTAATCCCGTCACAATGACGTGTATCTAGAGGTATCGACGCTCAAAATATTGAGCCTTTCGTTGATATTTACAACTATTGCCCTCTTAATCCCCCCGATAGGGCACTTTTCATGAAGCGAGGTTTACCGTGGTTCGTGTTGGAATTAATGGATTTGGAAGAATTGGCCGTAACTTTTTCCGCGCCGTCATCACTTCAGGCGCCGATATCGAGATCGTTGGAATTAACGATCTCACTGACAATGCCACGTTGGCGCACTTGCTCAAGTACGACTCGATCTTGGGTCGCCTGGGCTTGCCTGTCAGCCACACCGAAGATTCAATCACCGTTGGGGATAAGACCATTCGCGTCTTCGCCGAGCGCGACCCAGCCGCCCTTCCTTGGGCTGAAGTTAAAGCCGATATCGTTTTGGAGTCAACTGGCCATTTCACCAAGGCTGCCGATGCCAAGAAGCACATCGCCGCTGGTGCCAAGAAGGTAATTATCTCTGCACCCGCAACCGATGAAGATGTCACCATCGTCATGGGCGTTAACCACGAGAAGTACGATCCAGCCAACCACCACATCATTTCCAATGCATCATGTACCACCAACTGCTTGGCGCCAATGGCCAAGGTTCTCAATGATGAATTCGGAATCGTTCGTGGCTTGATGACAACCATTCACGCATATACAAACGATCAGGTGATCTTGGATTTCCCACACAAGGATTTGCGACGATCCCGCGCTGCTGCACTTTCCATCATCCCGACATCAACTGGCGCCGCCAAAGCGATCAGCTTGGTATTACCCGAACTCAAGGGCAAGCTCGATGGCTACGCCTTGCGAGTTCCAGTCCCTACTGGTTCAGCCACTGACCTCACCGTCGAACTTGGACGCGAAGTCACCGTTGCTGAAATTAACGCAGCGATCAAGAAGGCTTCCGAAGGCTCGCTCAAGGGTTACCTCAGCTATACCGAAGACCCAATCGTTTCTGCCGATATCGTTACCGATCCCAGCTCGTGCATTTTCGATTCTGGCCTCACCAAGGTCATCGGAACCACTGCCAAGATTGTTGGTTGGTATGACAACGAGTGGGGTTATTCAAATCGCCTCGTCGACCTCATTGGTCTTGTAGGTACATCGCTCTAATGAACATTCCTACCCTCGAATCTATCGATGTTCGTGGGAAGCGAGTTCTGCTTCGTTGTGACCTTAATGTTCCGTTGAAAGACGGAACCATTACTGATGATGGTCGCATCAAAGCCTCGCTGCCCACGATTAAGTACCTAGTTGAATCCGGCGCCTCTGTGGTCATTACTGCACACTTGGGCCGGCCTAAAGGAGAACGTAAACCTGAGCTTTCATTAGCTCCAGTTGCGCTTCGCTTGGAAGAACTCCTGGGTAGGAAAGTTTTATTTTCTCAAAATATTGTAGGAAGTGAGGTCTCCGCCGCAGCTGCTGGTTTGCAGGCGGGGGAGATCTTGCTCCTCGAGAATATTCGTTACGAAGCGGCTGAAACGAGCAAAGACGAAGCAGAACGCTTAGTTCTCGCTCAACAGCTGGCCAGTTATGCGGATGTTTTTGTGAGCGATGGTTTCGGCGCCGTGCATCGCAAGCACGCCTCGGTCTATGACGTTGCCAAATTACTTCCTCACGCAGCTGGCTACCTGGTTGCGGCTGAAGTTGAAGTCTTAAAGAAGTTAACTGACAATCCGGAACGGCCGTACGGCGTAGTTCTTGGTGGGGCCAAAGTTTCAGACAAGATCGGAGTCATCTCCAATCTCTTAGACAAGGTAAATACTCTGGCCATCGGCGGCGGCATGCTCTTCACTTTTCTCGCCGCGCAAGGGAAAGAGATCGGCACCTCACTGGTCGAGACTGAATCTATTCCCACTGTCATTGAATTACTCGAGAGAGCCCGAACTCTCGGGGTAGAAATACTGCTACCGACGGATATTGTGGTTGCTCCAGCTTTCGCAGCAGATGCAACCCCAACAATTGTTTCGGCAGATTCGATTCCTTCCAATCAAATGGGTCTGGATATTGGACCGCTGACATCTGCTGCTTTCGCGGCTGCAATCAAGTCCTGCAAGACAGTGTTCTGGAATGGCCCAATGGGCGTCTTCGAATTCCCAGCATTCGCTGCCGGAACTAAAGTAGTGGCACAAGCTCTCACAGAAGTTTCTGGAATATCCGTTGTCGGCGGTGGCGATTCGGCGGCTGCAGTTCGCAAGTTGGGTTTTGCAGATTCGCAGTTTGGCTACATATCTACTGGCGGCGGCGCGTCTCTTGAATATCTTGAAGGAAAAGAACTACCAGGACTATCTGCTCTGCAAAACTAACCATAAATACAACGTCACCAAATCTATTGAATTCTCAAGGAGCTTCAGATGCGTAAGCCATTAATCGCTGGAAACTGGAAGATGAACCTCAACCACCTCGAGGCGATTGCCGTAACGCAGAAACTTTCATATTCATTAGATGACAAGGATTACGACGCTGTAGATGTAGTTGTTATTCCACCGTTCACGGATATTCGCTCTGTTCAGACTTTGATTGACGGCGATCGTTTGCGTTTGCTGTATGGTGCCCAAGACCTCTCGCCAGAGGTATCGGGCGCTTTCACTGGTGATATCGCTGGTTCGATGTTGGCGAAATTAGGTTGCAGTTTCGTGGTGATCGGTC
>CANBRH010000034.1 GCA_947371865.1 Actinomycetota bacterium | reverse complement strand
GTCATCATCATGAACGTTCGCCCTGATGGACTCTTGCCGCGTAAGAAGCGCGAGAAGATTCAGAAGAAGAGCGTGGATCCAATTGCTGGAGAGGAATCCAATGTCTGAGCGAATTCTTGATCTTCAAAATGTCACCATGCAGTTTGGTGGCGTCAAGGCACTGGATGGCGTGAATTTTCACGTCAACAAAGGCGAGATTTGCGCCTTGATTGGTCCCAACGGCGCCGGCAAGACCACAGTCTTCAATGTTGTCACTGGCGTTTACACACCAACAAGTGGCGAAATCATTTTCAATGGTGGATCTGTTGTAGGCAAGAAGCGCGACAAGATAACCAAGTCCGGAATTGCTCGTACCTTCCAGAACGTGCGCCTCTTCGGCGAGATGACTACTTTGGAAAATGTAATGACCGCATCCGATGTGCATAAGAAGACCGGTCTCGTTGGTGCGCTCTTTGGGACTCCCAAGGCACGTCGAGAAGAGAAGGCTGGACGTGAACGCGCCCACGAGCTTTTAAAGTTCATGGGGATCGATCATCGCTCCGACCAACTTGCCAAGAACCTTCCTTACGGTGATCAACGTCGTCTCGAAATCGCTCGTGCCATGGGCACCGAGCCACAGTTACTGCTCTTGGACGAGCCAGCCGCTGGCTTTAACCCTGCCGAAAAAGAAGCACTTGCTGCGACCATTCGTAAGATTCGCGATGCTGGTTACACCGTACTTCTTATCGAGCACGACATGTCGTTGATCATGGGAATCTCCGATCGGGTCTCCGTACTCGACTTCGGTGTCAAGATCGCCGATGACATCCCATCTGTTGTCCAAAATGATCCAAAGGTTATCGAGGCCTACTTAGGAGCACCTGCTGATGCGTCTTGAAATTAAAGATATCCATGTCTTCTACGGCAAGATCGAAGCCATTAAAGGAATCACCGTCACTGTAAATCAGGGCGAAATTGTTACTCTCATTGGCGCTAATGGCGCGGGCAAAACCACCATGCTGAAGACCATCTCGGGTTTGCGAAATATCTCCAGCGGTCAAATTCTTTTTGATGGTCAAGATATTTCTAAGCTGCCACCTCATGAGCGCACCGCTCTTGGAATCTCCCAGGCTCCCGAAGGCCGCGGAATTTTCCCAGGTATGACTGTTCTGGAAAACCTAGAAATCGGAAAGTATTTCCGCAAAGAACGTCGCGCTGAAATGTCTGAAGATCTCGAGAAGGTTTACCACCTCTTTCCACGTTTGAAAGAGCGAGCATCCCAAGCAGGTGGAACTCTCTCTGGCGGCGAGCAGCAAATGTTGGCTATCGGCCGCGCACTCATGGCGCGTCCTAAAGTATTGCTCTTGGATGAACCATCTATGGGCCTTGCTCCGCTGATGATTGCCAATATTTTCCGCATCATCACCGAGATCAACCAGACCGGAACCACAATTTTGTTAGTAGAGCAAAATGCTCAGCAAGCGCTGCAACGCGCTCACCGTGCATACGTTCTGGAGACCGGACATGTAGTCAAGGAAGCCAAGGCTTCGGACTTGCTCAACGATCCAGATGTGCGTGCCGCCTACTTGGGTACTGGCGCCGGAGCAGCTCACTAACTTTTTTAGCTCTGCTCCAAGATCAAACAGGTAATGCGCGCAGTGCATGTGCGCTGACCTTTGTCATTAGTGATCACAATCTCCCAGCTGCATAGAGTGCGTCCGAGGGAGATCGGAGTAGCAACTCCGGTCACGATTCCTGATGTTGCACTCTTGTGATGAGTGGCATTGATATCTACGCCCACAATCTTTCGATCTGGTCCGGCGTGGAGCGCTGTTCCAATGGATCCAAGACTTTCGGCTAAGACCACATTGGCACCGCCATGTAAGAATCCCAAAGGTTGAGTATTTCCTTCAACCGGCATGGTGCCGACCATTCGAGAGGGACTTGCTTCCGTTATTTTGATGCCCATTTTCAGGTCCAGAGGTGCGTAGCCGCGCTTTTCAATTTCAGCCAGGTAATCAATCATGGCGACATTCTAACGAGCGTTGACACTCATTAGACCTAGAATCGGCGCATGACCAAACGCCTATTACTCATCGATGGGCACTCATTGGCATATCGGGCTTTTTACGCGCTGCCGGTCGAGAACTTTGCAACCTCTGCAGGCCAACCCACAAATGCCGTGTACGGCTTTGCCTCTATGTTGATTAACCTCATCAGAGATGAGAAACCGACTCATATCGCAGCCGCATTCGATGTCTCTCGCAAGACATTTAGAAGTGAGAGATTTCCTGAGTACAAAGCTAATCGAAGTGCTACCCCAGATGCTTTTCGTTCTCAAACTTCTTACCTCTTCGAACTTGTTGCGGCGATGGGGATTCGCCACTTTGCAATGGAGGGCTTTGAGGCAGATGACATTATTGCCACCTTTGCAACCCGGGCTGAAAGTGAAGGATTTGAAGTCCTGATCTGTACTGGAGACCGCGATTCCTTTCAATTGGTTTCTGAAAGTACAACCGTGCTCTACCCCAAACGTGGCGTTACTGACCTTGCGCGCATGACCCCTTCGGAGGTTGAAACCAAATACGGGCTGACCCCGACGCAGTATCCAGATTTTGCCGCTCTACGAGGCGACCCCAGCGACAATCTTCCTTCCGTCCCTGGCGTTGGTGAGAAAACCGCTGCTAAATGGATTCAAGAGTATGGTTCATTGAAAGAATTGGTGGCTAAAGTCGATGAAGTAAAAGGCAAGGCAGGGGAGTCGTTGCGCGAGAACTTGTCTCATGTCCTACTCAACCGCGAACTCACCCAATTGGAGCGCGAGCTTCACATTGAAGCCACCATCAATGATCTCCACTGGGAGGGCATTGATACTCCAACTATCAATTCGTTGTTGGACCTTTTAGAAATTAAGGCGCTAAAAGAACGCGTCAAAGTGCTCACCAGCTCAACTTCATCCGAAGTCGACCTGATCCCCGAAATAGAACAACCAGAAATTTCGGTTTCGGAAATTTCGGGTGAGAAATTGAGTGCACTCATCAAGAAGCGAAATCAACCGATTTCCTTTCATGCCCAAATTATCGACGGCCACATCACCGAGTACTCGGTCGCCTTTTCTGCCAGCGAAGTCTTTGTTGTCCATGAACCTGTGCCAGGGGAGTGGTTTTCAAATCCACTTATCGCCAAGTACGTCCATGGCGGAAAGGGATTACTTCGAGATTTTGGTTGTCAAGGAATTGTCTTCGATACCGAATTAGCTGCATACGTTATAAATCCCGGAACTCGAAATTTGGACCTGGCCGACCTCACCGAACGATTCTTAGGAATCGTAACTGCCGAACAAGAGGTAAACCTCTTTACCTCTTTTGATGGCAAAGCTGCAGGTTCCATCTATGCCTTAACTGAAGACCTCAGAGCGCATGTGGCAGAGCGCAGCATGGCCGACTTAATCAACTATTTGGAAATACCTGTCATGGTCGATTTAGCGGAAATGGAGCGGTTGGGAATCGGGGTCGATAGACCAAAGTTAGAGTCCCTGGCTACTTTTTTCCGAGGTGAAGTTGAGCGAGAAACTGCAGGTGCGCATACGGCTGCCGGACGCGAGTTCAACGTGGGTTCTCCAAAGCAGTTACAAGTTGTGCTCTTTGACGAACTCAAATTGCCGAAAACGAAAAAGATTAAGACGGGCTTCACCACAGATGCCGAAGGCCTGGAATGGCTCTTTGCGAAAACCCAACATCCGTTATTAGCCCACCTCTTGCGCATTCGCGAGACCAGTAAGTTATTGACGACTATCGATGGCCTGCTCAGCGCCATTGCCGACGATGGGCGCATCCATACTGACTTCCAGCAAACTGTGGCTGCTACCGGCCGGCTTTCATCGACCAACCCCAACTTGCAGAATATTCCGGTCCGTACCGAAGAAGGCCGCAAAATTCGTGATTGCTTTGTGGCACAAGCACCATTTGTGGATTTACTGACCGCTGATTACAGCCAGATCGAAATGCGCATCATGGCGCATCTTTCCAAAGATGCAGGGTTGATTGCTGCCTTCCAAAGTGGAGAGGATCTGCACTCCACTGTGGCATCTTTAGTCTTTGGCGTTAAACCTGATCAAGTAGATCCGGAAATGCGCAGACAGATCAAGGCAATGTCCTATGGACTCGCTTATGGCCTTTCTTCGTACGGTCTAGCTCAACAACTTGATCTATCACCCGGCGATGCCGCAGCGTTGATGGACCAGTATTTCACTCGCTTTGGCGGGATTCGAGATTACTTGGCGACGGTTGTTGAAGCTGCTCGCCGCGATGGTTACACCGAAACCATCATGGGTCGCCGTCGCTACTTGCCAGATCTCAATCAAGAGAACCGACAACGCCGCGAGATTGCCGAGCGCATGGCCCTCAATGCACCTATTCAAGGTTCTGCAGCAGACATCATTAAGGTTGCCATGGTTAATTCGCGCGCCGCTATGAAGAGCTTAAATCTGAAATCACAATTGCTCTTACAAGTCCATGATGAATTGATTTTCGAAATCTATCCCGGTGAAGTTGAGGTGCTGAGCGAGCTAGTGCGTCGTGAAATGGGAAGCGCCTTCGTGCTCTCAGTTCCACTCGACGTGAATATCGGAATCGGAAAAAGTTGGGATTTGGCCGCCCACTAGTTTTCGGAAGAGACGACATCTCCTAAAGCTTCAGTATCTGACTCTTTTGTGGGAATGCGATCGGCGGCTTTGAGTCGGCCCCTCCCAAGATTGATGACCACTAGACCAATGGAGATAGCGATGGTGGTCGCCGCCAGGCACCATCTAGGTGAGTAGTTCTGTGAAATAAAACCACCAGCTGCTTGGCCCATTGCGGCGCATGTTCCCTCGACAGTCCATAACCAGCCCAGGGCTGCGACGGCTGATCCGCGGGGGCGTACCGCTTCGGTAATTTCCCAGTAGAAAACATGAAGCCCGCCATTGACCAAGCCGATGAAGGCGACAACCACCATGAGTCGCCAATCGGGAAATGTGAAGGCAAGCGGCAGACTAAAGATGAACCACGCTAAGTAGAGTCGTCTAAAGGCTTGAAGAGACGAGGTCTTGCTAGAAATTAATCCAGCAAGCAATCCGCCTATGACGGTGAACGCCGACATGACGGCCAGAATTAAGCCAGTTCGATGAGAAACGTTCTGTAATGTGGCAAAAGCGGGTACGCCGATATAAAAAGCTCCCCAGCCAAATCCGATAAAGACGCCTTCCAACATCAGCAATCGAATTGCTGGAACCTTCCAAATCGGAAGTTCGCCTTTGACTTTCTTTTCTGGCACCCATGCCTTTGTTGCGGGAAGTAGAGCCATCATCCCGCCACCAAATAACATGAAACCGGCGCACGCATTGAGTGCCGAGGCAGGGTGAGAAGAGAGAGCCAGCGTTGTAACGAGTACCGGGCCAAACACCCCAACCGATGTCATCACCGATGTATCCATGGCGTAAGCCGTTCGAATCATGTCGGGAGGAACGGTGATCTTCCACATAGGTCGCACCGACAGATTTATGGGGGGAGCGGTGAACCCGAGGATGAAGGCCACCAAAATTAATTCATTTCGGCTCTGCCCCAAGTTAAAGATGATGATGAGGGCGGCGTAAGCAGGTACAAATGTGCGCAGTGGCCATTTCAACCCCCAGCGGTCCATGATCGATCCACGGACGCCGGCAGTGAGAGCGCTGGACATTCCTTCCAGGCCAACAGCTAAACCGGCCGCTGCAATGGAATGAGTTGCATGTTGGACCTTGAAGTATGTGCCAAGTCCGATCATGGAATAGGCCAATCGAGCAGGAAACGCGCTTATGAGGAGGACTTGGGCGCCCCGAATCTTCAATAATTCGAAATATGCGCGCATTGGAACATCCTATATCTCACACAATTGTGCGCGTTTGACCATTAAATCGCGCGAAAGGTACCCTTGGGGGTCCTATTCCTTCTACTTTCTATCCCAACTGGAGCACCTTGAGTCCCTCACAAATTGCAGTAAATGACATTGGTTCAGCAGAAGATTTTCTAGCCGCTATCGAAGGCACCATCAAGAATTTTAATGATGGAGATTTAGTTTCCGGAATCGTCGTACAAGTAGACCGTGAAGAGGTCCTTCTCGACATTGGTTACAAGACCGAAGGTGTAATTCCTTCCCGCGAGCTCTCCATCCGCCACGACATCGATCCATCAGAGATCGTCAAGGTTGGCGACAGAGTTGAGGCTCTCGTTCTTCAAAAAGAAGATAAAGAAGGTCGTTTAATTCTCTCCAAGAAGCGTGCTCAATACGAGCGTGCCTGGGGCGAAATCGAAGGCAAGAAGGAGCGCGACGAAGTCGTTACCGGAACTGTCATCGAAGTAGTTAAGGGAGGCTTGATCGTTGATATCGGTCTTCGCGGATTCCTTCCTGCATCATTGGTGGAAATGCGCCGCGTCCGTGACTTGACTCCATACATTGGCAAGCAGGTCGAAGCGCGCATCATCGAACTTGATAAGAACCGCAACAATGTCGTTCTTTCCCGTCGTGCATACCTCGAGCAGACCCAATCTGAATCTCGAACCACTTTCTTGAATCAACTCCTCAAGGGTCAGGTTCGTTCTGGTGTCGTTTCATCTATCGTCAACTTTGGTGCATTCGTTGACCTCGGTGGCGTAGATGGTTTGGTTCACGTTTCTGAACTTTCTTGGAAGCACATCGATCATCCAAGTGAAGTTGTCGAAGTGGGCGATGAAGTGACCGTTGAAGTTCTCGAAGTAGATTTCGAGCGCGAGCGCGTCTCCTTGTCTCTTAAGGCAACCCAAGAAGATCCATGGCAAGCATTTGCTCGCACCCACACCATCAACCAAGTTGTTCCTGGTGAAGTTACCAAGCTCGTTCCATTCGGCGCGTTTGTACGCGTCTTTGAAGGTATCGAAGGTTTGGTTCACATCTCCGAGTTGGCGGAACGCCATGTCGAGATCCCAGAGCAGGTTGTGCAGGTTGGGGACGAACTCTTCGTGAAGATCATCGATATCGATCTCGAGCGTCGCCGCATCTCCCTTTCACTCAAGCAAGCTAACGAAGGCCACGAAGTTGAGATCGAAGCATTCGATCCAACTCAATACGGTATGCCTGCTCGTTACGATGCTGAAGGTAACTTCATCTACCCAGAAGGTTTCGATTCCGATTCCCAAGAGTGGAAGCCTGGCTTTGAAGCAGAGCGCGAGGCATGGGAGCGTCAGTACGCTGAAGCCCAAGCCCGTTTTCTTGCGCACAAAAAGCAGAAGGAAGAAGCTAAGGCTGCAGATGCTGCTGCCGAAGCTGCACCTGAGGCACTGGCTGAGGTTGCTGAATAAAGCACCGTCCAACCTAGAGTTAAGGGTCCTGACTTCGGTCGGGACCCTTTTCATTTGCCCAAAGGGCGCATTGTCGGTAGGTGTAGGTAGGCTGAGCAAGTGTTATTAGTGGCGCTCACCGGCGGAATTGGCTCGGGCAAGTCGCTGGCTGGCGACTTCTTTGAAGTGCTTGGGGCAATCGTGGTTGATTCCGACCAACTTGCTCGCGACGTGGTCGAGCGAGGAACCGAAGGATTCGATGAAATTGTGGCACGGTTTGGCGACCAAGTTCTCAAAGATGGCCTCTTAGATCGACGGAAATTGGGAGAGATTGTCTTTGCCGATCCCGGCGCCAGAGCCGACCTTGAAGCAATAACCCATCCCCGTATTCGCTTGGCGTTGCAAGAAGTCATAGATGCCGCACCAGAAGATGCTGTGATCATCAATCAAATCCCGCTCTTGGTGGAGACCGGGGGACGCGATCGATTCGATTACATCATTGCCATTATTGCTGATGAGAGGATCCGGACTTCGCGCTTGCTCGAACGTGGTCTCAAGGGCTACGAAATCGCTGCCCGCCTCAAGGCTCAAGCCAGCGACGACGACCGCAAAGCCATTGCAGACTTCCTCATTCACAATGATGGCGATCACGATCATCTGCTTCGCCAGGTCGAAAATCTATGGGATGACGTACTTCTTCCGCGTGCGCGGGGTAAGTAGTGCGTCCAGTCACCGATCTCGAGCGCAAGGTCAACCCCTTTCAAGTTATCAGCGACTACGTCCCTTCTGGAGACCAACCTGCCGCCATTGAAGAACTCTCTCGGCGTATAAACGCTGGCGAATCCGACGTTGTTCTCCTTGGTGCGACCGGTACTGGTAAATCTGCGACCACGGCTTGGCTTATTGAAAAGTTACAAAGACCTACCTTGGTTCTTGCACCCAATAAAACTTTGGCCGCCCAGTTAGCGAATGAATTTCGCGAACTTCTTCCTAACAATGCGGTCGAATACTTTGTTTCATATTACGACTACTACCAACCCGAGGCTTACGTTCCGCAAACCGATACCTTTATTGAGAAGGACAGCGCCGTCAACAGCGAGGTCGAGCGACTGCGCCATTCAGCGACCAATTCACTCTTAACTCGTCGCGATGTCATCGTCGTGGCCACCGTGTCCTGCATTTATGGATTAGGTACCCCACAGGAGTATGTCGATCGCATGATTCGCCTCAAAGTGGGGGATGTGATTGAGCGCAATCAACTTCTCCGCAAGTTTGTCGATATTCAATATAAGCGAAATGACATTGCCTTCGAACGAGGCACCTTCCGGGTACGTGGCGACACCATCGAAATCATCCCCATGTATGAAGAACTCGCGCTTCGGATTGAAATGTTTGGTGATGAAATCGAGCGCATCATGACGCTGCACCCCTTGACGGGTGAGATCGTGCGCGATGAACAAGAGATGTATGTTTTTCCTGCCAGCCACTACTCGGCCGGTCCAGAAACCATGGAACGAGCCATGGCCGCCATCGAGATTGAGATGGAAGCCAAAGTCAGCGAATTCGAACGCCAAAACAAGTTGCTAGAAGCCCAGCGCCTGCGCATGCGAACCACTTTCGATCTAGAGATGATGCGCCAACTTGGTTTTTGCTCGGGCATCGAAAACTACTCGCGCCATATCGATGGTCGAGATGCGGGCTCGGCCCCCAACTGCTTGCTGGATTACTTTCCCGAAGATTTTCTCACCGTTATTGACGAGTCCCACGTAACCGTGCCTCAAATCGGGGCGATGCACGAAGGTGATGCTTCTCGCAAACGAACCTTAGTCGAACATGGTTTTCGCCTACCCAGCGCTATGGACAATCGCCCGCTGCGCTTTGATGAATTCCTCGGCCGAAAAGGTCAGACGGTTTATCTCTCGGCAACACCTGGCAAGTATGAAATGGCCAAGGTCGATGGTGATGTGGTCGAACAAGTCATTCGTCCAACTGGGTTGATCGACCCCCAGATCGTTCTCAAACCTATTAAAGGTCAGATCGATGATTTGTTAGGTGAAATTCGCAAACGTGCCGAAAAGAACGAGCGCGTACTTGTCACCACGCTGACCAAGAAGATGTCAGAAGATCTCACAGACTATTTACTTGGGTTAGGCGTCAAAGTTCGATATCTCCACTCTGAAGTGGATACTTTGCGACGCGTTGAACTGTTGCGCGAACTCAGGTCGGGGGAGTACGACGTACTCATCGGCATCAACCTATTACGCGAAGGACTCGATCTACCCGAAGTTTCACTCGTTGCAATTTTGGACGCTGATAAGGAAGGTTTTTTGCGTTCTGCCACATCTCTCATCCAGACCATCGGTCGCGCCGCCCGCAACGTCTCTGGTGAAGTCCACATGTATGCCGACAACTTGACCAAATCCATGGCACAAGCAATTGATGAAACCAATCGACGTCGTGCCAAGCAGATTGCTTACAACACTGCTCACGGTATTGACCCACAACCGTTACGCAAGAAAATCGCCGACATCACCGATCTCATCAGCCGAGAGGTCGAGGACACGGAAGAGCTCTCTCATTCCCATAATCGCAATAGCCGCTCTCCTAAGGCGGTTGCCATCGGCGTTCACGCCAAGGAGCTCGCTTCTCTGCCAAGACAAGAGCTCCTGGCTCTCATAGAATCCCTCACGGATCAGATGCGGTCTTCGGCGGCGGATTTACAGTTCGAACTTGCTGCCAGATTGCGCGATGAAATTCGCGAATTAAAGCGCGAACTTAGGGGAATGGA
>CANBRH010000033.1 GCA_947371865.1 Actinomycetota bacterium | reverse complement strand
TCAAGTCCTTCGAGAATTTGATCAGGTGCCATTACCATCTTAAGAGCGCCAAGTTTCCCCGCCAGATAAATCGCGTTTAGCATCGGGTCCGTACCAAGCCTCAATCATCTTGCGGGCAACGCTGATTTTTGGTGGCAAGAGCAAAGTTTGTTTACGAATTGCATTCTTTAACTCATCACGTGTAAGCCAAATGACCTCCACGATCTCTTCGCCATCAGGACGCGCTGCATCTGGAGTGTCGGTGATTGCCTCGAAGGCAATCATGAGTGAGGCAGGAAATGGCCATGGTTGCGAACCCAAATATCGAATTTCCGAAACGTGGATTCCCGCTTCTTCATTTACCTCGCGAACAACACATTGTTCGAAAGATTCGCCAGGTTCTACGAAACCTGCAAAGGTCGAAAACCGAAATTCTGGCCAGACTTTCTGCCGGCCCAGCAAGATTCGATCTCGTTCATCCTTTATCAACACAATGATCGCTGGATCGCTGCGCGGATAATGTTCGGTTTCATCTTCGGTGCAACGGCGAACGGATCCACCGAAGACCGATTTCGTAGCCGCACCACAAATTGGACAACGTGGATGCTTATGGTGCCAATTAGCGAGCGCTTGCGCATGTACGGCCAATCCGATCTCAAGATCGGAGAGGTCGGCTCCTAATTCTCGCAACGTCAGGTACTGGTGAAACTGTTCAATATCTTTCGCATCGCCACACCAAGCGAAGTACGGCAGATCATTTTCAATGCCTAAAAAGAAACGCTCTCCTCGAGAAAATTCAGTGCTTCTAATGAGCTCTTCAACTTGGGCCGAAGTCAATAAATCTAATCGATTAGCCAGGTGTGGATTCTGCGCGGTTCCATCAGCTTCTGGCGCCTTATGGCGGGTATGAGGAATTACTCTAAATTTGCCGGAAGCAAAGTGCAGGATGGCTGCCTTTTCCCACATGGCAGCGAGTTCACTCTCATCCGTGCGCAGATGGCCAGCTCGGTCTACAACGGCTCGGGCAAGGGGAAGTTCCAGCGGTTTTCGATCTTCTGACATCACCAGCCGACCCTACTAGCCTGTCTTTATGAAGGTCACCTCTTGGAATCTCTTGCACGGGGCAGCCACCCCAGGGGCCAACCTGGATGGGCTGAGTCCAGACCAACTTTCTGGCCAACCAGGCCCGACCGGCGCGCCTTCCGCACTCTCATCAGAGCAGGCTCGGGCACTACTGAAACAAGCGGGGGCAGCCCTGATCGGCGATGTCGTTGGTTTGCAGGAGATCGATCGCCTTCAGCCACGATCTGGTGGTTTGCACCAAGTTGAACTGCTGGCCGAAGAGTTAGGTGGGGCCGATTGGGCATTTGCTCCCACCGTTATCGGCACCCCTGGCGAGAAGTGGCGCCCCAATATCCAGCCGGAACATCATTTGGAGACCAATCGTTGCCGATCCTCCCTGACCGAGCACTCGTACGGAATTGGAATGATCTCCAAGATTCCGGTTGTGAAATGGCACCGCATTGAATTAGGTAGATCCATCGTGGGTTTGCCGCTGGCCGTTCCAACATCAAAAGGCGTTCGCCCGCTTTATGTAAAAGATGAACCGAGGGTAGCCATCGCGGCCGAATTGGCAAACGGATTTACAGTCGCCGTCACACATCTCTCTTTTGTCCCGGTGGTTAACGTTTATCAATTGCGCAAAGTACAAAAATGGTTGTCACAGATGCCGGGAGAAAAGATCCTCATCGGTGATCTCAATTTGCCTTTTGGTATCCCAGAAAAAGTATCCTCGTGGAAATCTTTAACCAACGAACCGACTTACCCATCTTGGGGCGCGAAGGTGCAGTTCGATTACATCTTGGCGCAACAAGTGAGTGATCTGGAGATAAATCGATTGCCGCAAATTTATCCCGGGGTGAGTGATCACCTGCCTCTCACAGTAGAAATTACCAAAACGGGAACTTAACTGGAGGAGTCCACCCCAGAGATAATCGCGGTGATTTGTTCAAGATCATAAAGATCTGCTGGGCGAACTGTTTGATCGCTGCCGACATAATAAAACGCCGCGCTGATCTGTGCGAGATCGATTCCGTGTTGAACTGAATAGGCCAATCGATACATGGCCAACTGGATCGCGGCAATCTCGAGATCATCGCCCTGTTTTTCTCTCCCTGTTTTCCAATCGATAATTTCATATCTCTCACCATCGCGGTAGACAGCGTCAATGCGCCCCCGAAGCAACACACCCGCCACAACAGTTTCGAAGGGAACTTCCACTTCGTGAGGTTGACGATCGGCCCAAACACTGGCCAGCCACTTTTGTTGTAACTCTTGCAGCGGTATCTCATCGTGAGTTGGAACGTAATCGGGATCAAGTTCATCATCTTCCCAAATACGTCCGGAGTTAAAGCGGCGCTCGAGCCAGGCGTGAAATTCGGTGCCACGTCGGGCGTAGAGATCGATATGTCCAGGCATGGGGCGTCTAATCGAGAGAGCGAGTTCGGCTGGGTTTTGCGAAAGGGTAAGCAAGGTCGACACCGACATTCGCGCTGGTAGATAGACCGTGGCAGGCAATTGACGAAGGCGAATCTCCTCGATCAGGGCGGCGGCATCAAGCGCGTAAGACCTGCCAGCAGCGCTGATATTTTCAGTCGCCGCAGCTACAGCAACTGGATCCAGCGGTTGGACGCTGCGGACAATTTCGGCTGATTGAGCGATGAGTTCAGCACGAGCACTAGGGCGCGGCCAAGAGCCAGTTTTGGGCCTCTCTTTTTTAGGATTGAGTTCAGTTGGCTTCTCTTCCTTCACGAATTCAATCTCAGGGTTGAAAACAGTCGAGAGTTCTTGGGCCAAAATGAAGAGCTCGCTATGTTCAACAGCTTTGTCACCCTCGCGAAACCACGAGGTGGTACAGAAGAGATGGTTCTTAGCCCGAGTGAAGGCAACATAGGCCAGACGGAGCTCTTCTTCACGCCGTTTCACTTTCCATAATTCATCAAATGCCTCTAATGCCTTACGTACTTCAACAGCAGTTGGGCCACCTTCAACATCTGGAAAAACCAGATCGGGAATTTGATCTCGATCTCCACGGAGTGCCGTGGGAAGTGAACCAGAATTCCTGGTCCAAATATCGGATGTCTTTCCGCTGGAAGGAAAGTTGGTTAATGCCAACCCAGGGATCGCTACTACATCCCATTCGGCTCCCTTGGAGTGATGAACGGTAAGAATTTGTACAGCGCCGCGATTGACTTCGATATTGGTTGGCTTCAATCCATCTTCGGATTTATCGACGACATCAAGCCAATCCAAAAAGGTGGAGAGAGTGGCGCCACTGCGAGCAAACTTGGAAGCTTCGTCAATAAATTTGTCGAGATGGATGCGACCATTTTGCCAACCGTCACGAACTAGTACTTCAACATCTAGCCCGAGGAATTGTTCGGCTTCGGTGATGCAATCGGTTATCGAACCGCTCATGGATCTGCGCAAGATCTTGAGTTGACGTGAGAATGTGACGATGCGTTCAAGGCCGGCCTTCGAGAATCGACGAGCATGGGAGGGATCAATATCATCCAAACTTTCCAGCGCTTCGATAATCGAACCGGTGGGAAAGTCCTCAGTTTCAGCCGTTGCGGGATCCCCTAACTCCAGGACTGACTCGATCGTCTTTGCTCGAGAACTCTGGTGATCGCGATTAAGTGATCTGGCATAAGAACCAAGTGCGGAAAGATCGCTAGGACCCAGAGCCAATCGAGGTCCCGTAAGCAGACGGATCATCGCCGTCCCAGCGCCAGGGAAAGTTAAAACCCGCAGTAACGCAATAACATCAGCGATTTCGGGGATGTGGATTAATCCACCTAATCCCAATACTTCAACAGGGATTCCACGGTCGCGGAGCGCTTCTTCAATATCTGCAATCTGACTTCGGCTGCGAACTAGTACGGCAAAGGTTGATCTCTTCTCGGGGTCGAGTTCTTGCCGTTCCGGAGCGTTCCATAACTCGGTAAATTGATCGGCGATGTAAGCAGCTTCCTCAGCTTGGGTGAGTAATCCCATTGCGCTTATATGACCGGGACCGGCCTTAGGCCGTAGCGCGAGCCGATCGACGTCGGCACGCACAGTTTGGCTTTCGGCAATGCGATCTATAACGAGATTAGCAAGAGTCAATATCTGCCGGTCATTGCGCCAAGTTGTGAGCAATTTGTAGACCGGAACGGGGGCTTTATCTTTGCGCGGAAAGCGTTGGCCGAATGTTCCCAAGGTTTCTGGGCTGGCACTGCGCCAACCGTAAATCGCTTGATTGGGATCGCCAACCGCGGTAACTGAGTGTCCCTCGCCAAAGAGGTGGGAGAGAAATCTGACTTGGCTGTAAGAAGTATCTTGATATTCATCCAGCAGGACAACTTTGTACTTTCCCCGCTCTTGCTGACCTATATCAGGAAATCGCTCAACAAGTGTGGCGGCAATGCTCATCTGGTCGTTGAAGGAGAGGGCGCCGTTAGTTTTTCGATACTCCTGTAATTGATCAACCATCTTGAGGAGAACGATCCGCTCTTGCAAGGTAGCGATGGCTTTGTCAACATCGCCATTTGATTTGGCACTGGAAATAGATTCGTACTTGCGCAACATCTCAAAGCAATATTGCCGAACTTCTTCGGTGGTTTTACCGTGTTCACCAATCTGGCCCGAGAGGCTTAATAAGTTCGAAACGAGAGTCTTTGCTGAATGTGTTATCTCAAATTCGGGTTCGGAAAAATCAGCGACGATTTCATTAGCGATCTGCCAATTTGCAGCCTCTCCGATGGGTTGCGAATCAGTATCTATGCCCAATCGGATGGAATGTTCGGAGAGAACTCGACCGGCATACGAGTGATACGTATAGACCGGCAACGTGAGATCGAGTTTGCCGCCACCGGAGGTAGGTGGCACCAGACCTGCACGCTGAAGTAGGCGTAAACGTTTGCGAATTCGGATCGAGAGCTCGCCAGCGGCTTTGCGAGTGAAGGTAAGACCCAAGATCTCGTCGGGACGGACGATGCCGTTTGCCACCAACCAGAGTACGCGGGCGCCCATAGTTTCGGTCTTTCCCGAACCGGCACCAGCGATAACTACCGCCGGTGAAAATGGATCGGCTTCGATGATGGCTATTTGTTCGTCAGTGGGTATATAAATTGAATCTCGTTTGTGAGAATCTTTTTTAGCCTCTTCCTGTTGCAAGAGTGCAAAAAGAGCCTTGGCATCGTATTTGTATGTACTCACGGCTCAATCACCGACTTACCTTGGGATTGAATCGGACAACTTGATTTCACTGCGCACGTTCGGCAGCGCTTGTTAATCGTGGCTATAAAAGTATTCCCGGACATCCCTTCGGCCATCGCTAGCACTTCGGCCTTCAAAGTTTCATGTTCAAGTGCATATTGGGTTTTGACCGAGGCAGATTGAGAAGTACCCCCCAAGAAAACAAGTTCGGCGCCGGCGGTTTCAGATGTATCTACATCTTTAACAAATCCACCTTCCAGAGCAGCCAACTGATAGCCAGCAAGTTGCTTGTGTGTGAGGGCTTCTTTTCCAGTAACACTGGAATTTCCGGTCTTGAGATCGGCAATGAAGATTTTGCCATCGGAAGTTAGCTCGAGGCGATCGACGCTTCCGCTGAGAATGACCCGACCGATTTTGACTTCAAAAGTGGCTTCCGCAGCTTTGAGAGTTCGTTCTCGAGCAACTTCGTTGTGCCATTTGTAGAACTTGGTGAGAATTTCCGAGGCACTTGCAAATTCATAATCCTTTTGCCAGCCAGTAGTTGAATCGATGAGATTCCAGGCGCTCTTCAACTTTTGAGTGAGATCATCGAGCGAAAGAGAAGCATCGCTAGCGAGTTGGGCGGCCAAATAGTGAACTGCTGAACCGAGAACTTGTGCCGTGGAATCCTCATCGCGGCCGCCACTTCGCTCGAGAAACCACTTCACACCACATTCGGAGAAACTTTGAAGGTTGCTGGGCGAGGTGCGAATATCTTCACCTTCGGCAACGACTGGATTGCTGGAACTGATAGAAGTAACACCCAACCAATGATCGGGATTGGCTGCGGAGACGCCAGAATCGGCCAGAGTACGCAATAAACCTGCTGTTATCAGGGGCTCCTCGCCCTTCATTAAGTCGGCCCGAAGTGCGGCGACTAGGGATTGGGTCGTCAGCGATCTGGGTAATTCCAGCAAAAGTTCGTTGCCAGCATCTTCGCCCAGAACAAGTTCAGCAATTTCGTGGAAGTAAGCCGACGGTTCACTCTCCTCCTCTTGGAAGGCAGTGACAATTAACCCGGATTTGGCACGAGTGATAGCAATATGCAACAGCCGGCGCTCGTCTTCAATAAGAGCATTTGCAGCGATGGCTTTAATTTCGGCGGCGGCTTCAACTTGAGAGCGATCAGCTTCAACCAGACGCTCGCTTCCGAGGAGGGATCCGCGTTGACGCAGATTGGGCCAACTTCCTTCCTGCATTCCTGCCAATGCGACAAACTCCCATTCGAGTCCTTTGGCTGAATGAACCGTCAAAATGCTGACGACATTATCGCGTTGCCCGCGAGCAGTAATAGTGTCGCCCAAAATTTGCTCGCCCATGAGTTGGTCGATAAAACTGGCGGGATCGGAATTTGGAAGTCGCTCGGTAAATCGCCGAGCGGCTTCAAAGAGTTCCATGACGGCATCGAGGTCACGATCGGCTAGCGCGCCTTTGTTGCCGCCATTGATGGCTCGTGTGCGCCACGCGGAAGAAATTTTCTCGCCCGAATAATTAGTGGCGTTGCTCCAGATGGACCAGAGAACATCTGTGACGCTGTTGGTAGTTTTGGCAGATTTCCGTGCCCCTTGAATAAGGGATCGAATGCGAACCAAAGATTGAATCTGATTTTCGGGAAGTTCAAGTGCAAGGTCAGTCGAAGAACTTTTAAGAATCGCAATCATCATTTCAGTAACTGTGCGCTGGTCATCATCAGTGCGAAGCCGGGCAAGTTGTAATCGGATCTGGCGAAGTTCGAGTGGATCGGTACCACCGAATTCGGAGAAAAGAACTTCTTCGATGATCGCCCAATTTTTAGGTGCAAGGTCGATCTCACCCAAAGCGATTTGTGCAATAAGCAGGATGGGCCGAATCGCAGGATTGTCAGCTAGCGCTAGCGCATCTGTTGAAATACTGGTGGGAATTCCATTGATAGCAAAGGCGCGCTGTAGAGCGGCAACCTGAACGCCCGGAGAGCGCACGATGACAGCCATTTCCGACCACGGCAGCCCATCGCGCAAGTGCGCGGACCGGAAAGCATGTGCGATGTAATTGGCACAATCGCTGGGGCTTTTACATTTGGCAACCGCGATGTCGCGATCTGGCTGATGTGCACGCGATAGTCGATCAAGTGAAATCTTGCGAACTACCTGAAGTGAACTCTTTCGAAAAACCGAGCCGATTTCGCTGGCGAGTTCGGTGATTTTTTGGGAGCTGCGTTCGACGAGATGCAATGGCAATATGCTGTAGTTGAACTTTTCGATGAAAGTTTGAACACCTTCGGGATCTGCGCCGCGAAATCTTCCCACCGCCGAATCAGGATCGGCGAAGAGAGTTACGCGATCGCTGGAGAGAAGTTCAAGGAGTTGGCGTTGGGAGGCATCACTCTCCTGAAATTCATCAACGTAAATGGTGGTGAAGCGACGGCGGTAACTTTCCAAAAGTTTGGGATTGCGATGCAGATGCGTAATTGCAGTCGTAATTAACGCGCTGGGATCAATGCGTAACGGATTGCCAGAAACGGAGAGCGCCCGCATATCCATGGCTTGGTTGTATTGATGCCAGAAATGCGCAGCTCCTTTCCAGTAGGGCTCACCTAATTGCTGACCGCGATCGACCAATTGATCGGGTGAGTATCCACGCTCGGTGGCGCGCAAAATGAGATCGCGAATCTCACGCGCAAAGCCACGAGTGGAGAGCGCCTCCAGAAGGTCTGGATGCCAATCGATACCAGTGCGAGTGATATCAGTCTGCAAAAGTTGGCGGATAGCCAAATCTTGTTCGGCACCGGAAATGAGAACGTATTTAAAGGCATCCGCATGATCACCCTGATTAATGATAGAAAAAGCTAGAGAGTGGAACGTGCGGGCAATAGGTTCGGCTGTGGTGGTATGGGCCGAGAGCGCAATGCGATCGCGAATATCAGATGCGCGTTCTCGTCCGTAGGTCAATATCAAGATGGATTCGGGATCCAGACCCGATTGAATACGGGCAATGGCCGAAGCGACCAAGGTTGTAGTTTTTCCAGTACCGGGTGCGCCGACGACCAGCAATCTAGATTCGGTGCTGGCGAGAACGGCCGTTTGCTCCGGGTTGAGGAGGAGGTCTGGCTGAGCCAGAGAACGCCGAACTAAGCGAAGTTCTCGCTCAGTTTTGGCCATGGCTCTATCTAACCCAATTGGTCTGACAAAACCTTGGATCTAGAGATTAAGCGTTGAGGTTAGCCTTCTTGGTACGCGCGGCGCTGCGAGCGCGCTCGTTCTGGTCAAAGACCACCTTGCGAACACGCACTAAGGATGGGGTGACTTCAATGCACTCATCTTCGCGGCAATATTCCAAAGCTTGTTCCATGTTCAAGATCTTTGGTGGAATCAAACGTTCGAGTTCGTCCGCACCAGCAGAACGCATGTTGGTGAGTTTCTTTTCACGAACTGCGTTGACATCCATATCTTCTGGCCGAGCATTTTCGCCCACAACCATGCCTTCATAAACCTCGGCACCGACTTCAACGAAGATGCTGCCACGCTCTTGCAAAGTAAAGAGAGCATAGGAGGTAACGACACCGCGACGATCTGAGACCAATGAACCGGATTGGCGGGTGCGAATTTCGCCATGCCAAGCTTCGTAGCCATCGAAGACGTGGTGCAAAAGACCAGTTCCGCGAGTTTCGGTCAGGAATTCGGTACGGAAACCAATAAGTCCACGAGAAGGAACCTTGTAATCCAAACGGATCCAGCCAGTACCGTGGTTAACCATTTGCTCCATGCGACCCTTACGCAACGCCATAAGTTGAGTAATAACGCCGAGATAATCTTCTGGTGCATCAATGGTGAGACGTTCCATTGGCTCGTGCAACTTGCCATCTACCATCTTGGTAACAACCTGTGGCTTGCCGACCGTTAATTCAAAACCTTCACGGCGCATGATTTCAACGAGAACTGCAAGTTGAAGTTCGCCTCGACCTTGAACTTCCCACGTATCTGGACGATCGGTATTGAGAACACGCAAGGAAACGTTACCGACGAGCTCGGCGTCAAGACGGTTCTTGACCAGACGTGCCGTCAGCTTGGTACCGCTCTGGCCAGCAAGTGGCGAGGTGTTGATACCGACGGTCATAGAAATACTGGGCTCATCAACGGTGATCAAAGGCAATGCGAATGGGGTCTCCGGATCAGCCAAGGTTTCACCCAAAGTGATGGTTTCGATACCAGCCACGGCGATGATGTCACCAGGTCCAGCCTCAAGTGCAGGTACGCGCTCTAGGCCTTCGGTAATCAAAAGTTCGGAAATCTTGACGCGTTCGGTAGTCCCGTCAGTCTTCATCCAAAGAGCCATTTGGCCCTTTTTGATGACACCTTCGCGAACGCGGCAGAGAGCCAAACGTCCTAGGTAGGGCGAGGAGTCCAAGTTGGTGACGTGAGCTTGTAGCGGCGCACCTTCGTGATACGTAGGCGCCGGAATGGTTTTGAAGATCGTTTCAAAGAGAATGTCGAGGTTCTCGTGATCTGGCATTTCGCCATTTTCTGGACGAGCCAACGAAGCGCGGCCAGCTTTGGCTGATGCATAAACGATGGGAAATTCAATTTGGCGTTCGTTGGCATCGAGATCAAGGAAAAGTTCGTAAGCCTCATCGACAACTTCAGCAATTCGAGAGTCGGGGCGGTCGACCTTGTTAATGACCAAAATAACTGGCAAATTCTTTTGCAGCGCCTTACGCAAAACGAAACGTGTTTGAGGAAGTGGTCCTTCGGATGCATCGACGAGCAAAATCACGCCGTCGACCATTTCAAGTCCACGCTCTACTTCGCCACCGAAGTCTGCGTGGCCTGGTGTATCAATAATGTTAACGATCTGGTTACCCCGCTTGACTGCGGTGTTCTTGGCCAAAATCGTAATTCCTTTTTCGCGCTCGAGATCCATTGAATCCATAACGCGGTCTTTGCCTTCGCCTTGCTCTTTGTAGGCAGCAAAAGCGCCGGATTGCCACAACATGGCATCAACGAGAGTGGTCTTGCCATGGTCAACGTGAGCGATGATGGCGACGTTACGAAGTTCGTCGCGCTTCTTCAGCTCGCCAGTGAGGTTTGGATTCTTTGGCTGAGCGAATTC
>CANBRH010000032.1 GCA_947371865.1 Actinomycetota bacterium | reverse complement strand
ACTTCATAAGATTTTTCATTCCAGTAGGCAAGTAGGCAATCGAAAAATTTGTCCACGTACTCCGCCAACAAATCACGATGTGCTGCACGCTGGAAACCCCGAAGATTTGCCGCTCGGAATGAGATTGAAAGATCGTCTCCCATCAGTTGGCTCCATGCCAAGGCTTTTGCATCGGAATTCGGCAAGGTTGCTAAACATTCTGCGTGAGCGAGTTGTCCATCCAAGGTGCCATCGCGCTGTAATTCGGCGTCAATTTCAGTTCTGGTGGCCAGTCCTTGTTCGACCAGGGCATTAAGCAGAGCCCAGCGAAGGTTGGCATCGATTTCTAGTCCTTCAAGGGAGCCCCCAAGAATGGAACGAATTCGATCTTGTTGCTCAGATGTGTCTGCAAAAGCAGCAAATGATCTAGCAAATTGAAGTTGCAGATCACTTCCTGCAGGGGATTGATCAAGCGCTTTCTCCATACCTGTGGCGACTTGCGAACGAAGCGCAGCGCGATGTGTCGGATGCGCATAATTTTCGATTGCCGTGGCCAGCTGCGCGACGATAATGAATATGACATCCATATCGTGTTCAACAAGCAACGCATCCAAAGTCATCTTGATCCAGTCAGAAGCTGAAAGTTCGGCGTCGCGCACCATTGACCAGGCTGCACTCCAACACAGAACTTTTGCAAGTGGATCTTGAATATCAGCCAAGTGATCTTTTAATGTGGCAATAGATTTTTCATCAAAACGAATCTTGGCAAAGGCCAAGTCGCCATCATTGATCAGAAGTAGATCTGCAACTTTTTCACCAGCTAGTTCAGAAATTTCGGTACTTGAACCAGAGATTACTTGTTCGACTCGCTTACGCAATACGAGAGAACCGTTTGTTAAGTCATAGAGCCCAACGCCCAATCTATGGGGGCGAAGCTCTTGGGACCCAATGGGAATCGACGGTGCTTCTTGTTCTACTTTAACCGACGAATAGATTCCGTTAGAAATTTCGAGAGTGGGTTTCAAAGTATTGACACCAGAAGTTTGCAACCACGTGGCTGCCCAATCTGAAAGAGATTGTCCGCTGGCGGCTTCAAGTTCGACCAAGAGGTCTTTCAAGGTGGTGTTTCCCCATGCATGCTTTGCAAAATAAGCCTTAATGGCGGCAATGAAATTGTCGCGTCCCACGTACGAGAAGAGTTGCTTCAGAATCGATGCGCCTTTGGCGTAAGAAATGCCGTCAAAGTTGGTGCTGGCTGTCTCAACATCAGGAGCATCTGTTGCCACAGAGTGCGTGGTGCTGAGTTGATCTTGGCGATATCCCCAGTTCTTGATATCAATATTGAAGCTAACCCAGCTGTTGGTGAAGGGAGTTGATTCAGCCAGAGCTAAATAAGAAATGAACTCGGCAAAGGACTCGTTGAGCCAAATGTCATCCCACCATTCCATGGTGACCATGTCGCCAAACCACATATGGGCCATCTCGTGCAGGATGGTGCTGGTTCGCCAGGCGTATAGGCGTTCGGTGACTTTGCTGCGGAAGACAAAACGATCTTCTTTGAATGTGACGGCTCCGGGATTCTCCATGGCGCCCCAGTTGTAGTCGACCACTGCGATCTGGTCGTATTTCTCAAATGGGTAGGCCAAGTCGAATACATTCTCGTAAAAAGCGAAACCATCTTTGGTCGCCTTGAAAATATTTTCAGCATCCAAATGCTCTGCCAGGGATTTGCGCAGATAGATGCCGAGAGGGACTCGTTTCTTGCCGACATATTCATCGTGAACATGATGGTAGGGACCTGCAATGAGGGCGTAGATGTAAGAGGAGATACGAGGAGTGGGAGAGAACTCCCACTTTTCTTTCGATCCTGGCAGCCCGATTCGATCTTGCAGCGGACTATTGGAAAGCACTTCCCACTCGCTGGAGGAAATCACCGTGAGAGTGAAGGGAGCCTTCAAGTTAGGTTGATCAAAACAAGGAAAGATCAATCGCGCAAAGGCAGGGGCGGCTTGGGTATACAAGTACACCTGGCCATCAACGGGGTCGACCGATCGTTGCAGCCCTTCGCCGCTTTTAGAATAAATACCTTCCATTTCGACGACGAGTTCGTTTTCTTCCGCCAAATCATGAAGAAAGATGCTTTGGCCATCGTAGGCAGAGAGATCCAGAGCGATTCCATTGAGCGTTGCCGAAGTGATTTTCTTGGCGACGGCATCGATAAAGGTGGAGTACCCCGGTTGGTTGCAGGTGAAACGTGCAATGCTGGAGACGCCAAATACTTCATCGCCTACCGTGGTGTCGATCGTGACCTCGTAGCCCAGAACTTCTAAGTGCGAAGAACGCTCCATGGCTTCAACGCGCGTGATGTTGGATCCGGGCATAGTGGCTCCTTAGTGCATAGGAATCTTGATATTAGGCATCTTTGGCTTGAGCGCGCAATGCAATCTCCATCGCATCGATTCCATCGATAACGAGACGGCGAAGAGTGGCATGTGCATCTTTGCCGACGGTATCCAGCCATGTCTTTGATTTTGCCACGGTGTCGACGCTGACAAATTGTGCTGGGTAGATACTCTGAACGAATCGGCGTGCGATCTCGTATGAAGCTTTACCCCAGACATCTAGCAAGACGTCAAAGTACTTATCGACGTAGGGTGCAACGAGATCTAGTTGGGTTGGGCGAGCAAAGCCACCGAGAACCGCAGAGCGCTGAGAAGTACTGAGATCGTCTCCCAGTAACTCGTTCCACGCCGTTTCCTTCGCAAGAGCCGTAGGTAATGATGTCAGCGCACCAAGATGTGCCAACTGGCCACTGAAAGTGTTGTCCTTCTCAAGCTCTGCCTTCAGCTCTTCAACAGTAACCAGACCGAATTCAGCCTGAGCTGAGATCAAGTACCAACGAAGATCTGAATCCATGGTGATGCCACTGATGGATCCGTTAAGTATGTCGGCGATCCGAGCACGTTGTGCCGGGCTCTTGGCCGCAGAAACAAAAGCACGCACATACAGAAGCTGGAAGTCGCTGCCGGCCACGGAATTATCGAGCAGAGCCTCAAGCCCGTCGGCCAATTGCGTGGTTAGAGCATCTTTATGTGAAGGGTGGGCGTATGTGCTGGCTGCTGTTGCCAATTGTGAAACCACGATGCGACCAATAGTGATATCGGTTTCAAGTTTGAGAGCATTCAACGCCATCGTGACGAAGTCAGATGCAGAAAGTTCGGCATCGCGGACCATGTCCCATGAAGCGCTCCAGCCCAAAACTCGAGCAAGTGGGTCAACTACTTTGCCGAGGCTGTACTTGAGGGTTTCGATAGAACGCTCGTCGAAACGAATCTTCGCGTATGACAAGTCGCCATCATTGATGAGTAGCAGGTCGGCAACCTTCTCGCCGGCTAATTCATTGACGTTGGTTAATGCGCCGGCAATATCGAGTTCGACACTCTTGCGAAGAACGAGTTGATCGTTTGCGAGATCGTAGAGACCTACGCCAAGGCGGTGTGGGCGAAGTTCGGTGGAACCTGCAGGAATTAACGGGGCTTCTTGAACGACAGCGACTGAGTTATAGACGCCATCAACAATTTCAAGCTTGGGTCGCAAGGTATTAACACCGGCAGTTTGCAACCACGTGGCGGCCCAGGAAGTGAGATCGCGTCCGCTGGCAACTTCGAGCTCGTCCAGTAAGTCCTTGAGAGTGGTGTTCTTCCAAGCATGCTTGGCAAAGTACTTTGAGAGACCAGACAACATATTGTCGCGACCAACGTGCGCAGCAAGCTGCTTCAGAACCGAAGCGCCTTTTGCATAGGAGATGCCATCAAAGTTGGCAGCAACGGTATTGAGGTCGAACATATCGGTGACGATGGGGTGGGTGGAGTTGCGCTGATCTTCGCGGTAGCCCCAGTTCTTGCGTTCGGTGTTGAAGGTAACCCAAGAGTTAGTGAAGCGAGTTCCTTCAGAGACGCCGAAGTAAGAAGACCATTCAGCAAAGGATTCATTGAGCCACAAGTCATCCCACCAGGTCATGGTGACCATGTCGCCAAACCACATGTGAGCCATCTCGTGGAAGATGACGTTGGCGCGCCAGGCATAACTTTGATCGGTGACCTTACTGCGGAAAATAAAGGAGTACTCCGCATAAGTAACGGCGCCAGCATTCTCCATGGCACCAGCATTGAAGTCGACGACGGCAATCTGGTCGTATTTATCGAATGGGTAAACCAGACCCATCACTCTTTCAAAGAAGGAGAAGCCTTGTTTGGTCAATAAGAAAATATCATCAGGATCGGCAAACTCAGCCAGTGAGCGACGTACATAAAGTCCAAGTGGAATTACTTTCTTGCCGACGTATTCATCGCTGAAGCGTTGGTAAGGGCCAGCAATGATTGCCGCTAGGTAAGTGGAGATTCGTGGCGTTGGGGTGAATGCCCAAACAACTTTGTCTTGGCCAAGTTCGGTTTTGGATTCGACCGGATTGTTGGAAATAACTTCCCAGTGGCTAGGAACAATTGCGGTCAACTTAATTGTGGCTTTGAGATCGGGTTGATCCCAGCAGGCGAACATACGACGGATGTCGGCGATCTCACCTTGCGAGTAGATGTAAACCTCGTTGTCGGCAGGATCGACTGAGCGCTGCAAACCTTCACCAACTTTGGAGTAGATCGCCTCAAGTTCGATGATCAATTCGTTTTCGGCTTGCAAATTCTTTAGGTAAACAGTTTCGCCATCGAAGTCGGAGGTGTCGACTGGATTGCCATTCAAGGTAGCCGAGATGATGCTTTTGCCTACAGCATCAATAAAGGTGTCATAGCCCGGGGTATTGCAGCTGAAGTGGATGACAGACTTGGAATAGAAAGTCTCTTCGGCGACAGTGAGGTCGAGTGAAACGTCGTAACTGGATACAGACAGATGCGACGAACGTTCGGCTGCTTCTGCGCGGGCAAGATTTAGACCTGGCACTTAGGGCTCCTTGAGATTGTTCTTGTACTCTTTGCGCTTATCTAAGCAGAGATTGCAGGTTCAATTCAGATGGAACGGCCAGCCAACCGCTCGTACCAGTTACGTGGAACCCGCATCACTCAGGCTCAGCAAAATGCCACCAACGCCTTCTGGGAGACCTTCGGAATTGCCGTTGAGGGGGTAGAAAACCCCGACCCCATCATCCCTGCTCAAATCTTTCCCGATGCGGAGCGGGTCATCATGGAGATCGGCACCGGAATGGGGGAAGCCTCCGCCGAAATCGCAGCTACATTCCCAGAGACCGGTTTTTTGGCGGTTGAAGTTCACAAGCCTGGAATTGGCGCGCTGCTTGTTCGCATTAATGAGTTGGGTCTGCAAAACATCAGAATCATCAATGATGATGCCCGAGTGGTTTTAGAACATCTCGTGCCTAACGAATCGATCGATGCTTTTCATCTTTACTTTCCTGATCCGTGGCCTAAGACCAAACATTGGAAACGGCGCATCGTTCAATCAGATTTTGTCGAATTGATCGCCAAGAAGCTAAAGCCCGGTGGTTATATCCACATCGCAACCGACTGGGTGCCATACGCCGAATGGATTATCGATCTCTTTGAAAAGTCAGATTTATTTCACGGCGGTGAAATTGCCAAGCCGGAATTTAGACCAACAACGAAATTTGAAGGACAAGGGCTAGGCAAAGGTCATCGAGTGACCGATTTACAGTACTTTCGAAATTAGGACTGTGCTTCGTAATCGCTGATCAAGTTAATGCGACGCACATGGCGCTCATCGCCCGGAAATGGCGTGGCCAAGAAAGTATCGACAAGTTCAAGGCAAAATTCTTCAGTGTGCATTCGCCCACCAAGTGAGATCACATTTGCGTTGTTGTGTTCGCGGGCAAGTTTGGCTATTTCGATGCTCCAAACGAGTGCTGCACGCACACCTTTAACTTTATTAGCGGCTATTTGCTCGCCATTTCCGGAGCCACCTAGAACAATTCCGAAAGAACCTTCATCTGCCGCAACCGCTTCGGCTGCTGGAATACAGAAGACTGGGTAATCATCTAATGCGTCGTACTCGTGAGGTCCATGGTCGGTAACTTCGTGACCATGAGAAGTGAGATGTTCAATGATGACGTTCTTGAATTCAAGCCCAGCGTGATCGCTTCCGATATGGATTCTCATTTGGGCATTCTGCCAAAAGAAAAGCGAAAAAGAGAAAGTCCCCGCTGCACGACAGGCGGGGACTTTCTCTTTCTTACTTACTTAGTACTGCACAGACCCAAGGAGATTAAGCCTTTGCAGTTGGAGAAGCCTTAACTTTTGGAACAACGGTCTTTGGACCCATTCCTTTTCCATCACCAAGTCCGCGTACAGGAGCGGCTTGATTAACGAATGCAGCAACTCGTGCGGCAACGCCTGCCTTGAGAGTTGTTGCTTGAGCGGCAGTGATCTTTCCAGCGGTCACGGCTGCATCAATATTTGTGTTCTCGAGAGCAACAAGGGCTGCAGTCAAAGCTGCGGTCTTGGTTGGATCGATTTGAGCCAAGGTCTTGCCAGCTGCGCGAGCAGCCTTGAGATCTGCGGCAGTGATTCCGAGCGTCTTCAGAACGAGAGCATCACGAGCGGCTGAGTTATCGGCCATCATCGGCATCTTTGCTGGGGGAGTTGGAGCAGAAGCAGCAAGTGCTGCAACGATCGCATCTGATTGAACCTGAGTAATAGTGCCCTTAGTAACAAGTGCGGCCAAAACTGTCTTCAGTTGAGCAAGACCCTGTGCAGGACCGTGATCGCCTTCCATGCCTTCTTGATGTCCTCCACCCATAGGGGCGGTTGGTGGTGCGGTAACTGCAGCAGTTGCGACAGAAACTGAACCAAGAGTTAGAGCGGCAGCGACACCGAGTGCTGCGAGTTTGTTCTTCTTCATGACGTTCCCTTCGAGTGGATGTCGAGTATTTGACTTCCCGACCTGGTTAAACATTTATCAGGTGCCCTCACACTTGAATAGTTGTAGATAACTCTTCCTTGCTGAGTAGGACGGCCAATCCACCTGAGAGCCAGGTGAGAGTTTTTTGCCTTCAAGGAGGCATTTTGAAATAGAAAGAACTAATTATTCTCCGATTCTTCACCCTTGTGGAGATGATATTTCTCATCTTGATTTTGATGAAAAATCCACAAAAATAAGCGTAAATAGCCCCTTTTACGGGCTCCCCGTCCCTCTGTGGAGAAAACGAAATGAAGCTAAAACCTTCGATCACAACAGTCACACTTGTTCAAGCAATTCTCGGACTCGCCATCATGGAGTCCATCCCTTCAGCCGTAGCCGCAGGTTCGGCTACCAAAAGCGCCCCTGCAAAGTCCGGGCGCGTAGCCTCAGTCGTCGTCCCAAATACGATTCTGAATGGCCAAGGAAAGCCCGCAAATACCTTGGGCGCAAACGGAGATTTCTACTTAGATACCAAAACCTTCAACATCTACGGACCTAAAGCGGCTGGAAAATGGCCTTCACCAGTAAGCCTCAAAGGTCCTGCAGGAACCGCCGGAAAAGCAGGCGAAAAGATTGTCGCCACAACCGGGTCCACCCAAGCGGGCCCACAGGGCGAGCGCGGAGTTCAAGGTTTACAGGGACCGCAAGGTCCGCAAGGAGTCCAAGGCCTTCGCGGTGACAAAGGCGAAAAGGGTGACACTGGCCCCGCCGGCCCTACCGGAAAAACTGGCCCTGAAGGTGCTTCGGGTGCCCCTGGAGCGACTGGCGCTGCTGGAGCTGCCGGGCTCGCGGGAGCCACCGGCCCCGCCGGCGCCCAAGGTGCAACAGGTCCAGCTGGTTCAGTTGGCGCCACCGGTCCTCAAGGTCCTCAAGGACCTCAAGGTGCTGCCGGTACAAACGGAGCAGCGGGTGCGCAAGGCGCCACGGGTCCTGCGGGACCATCCAATGTGCAATCGGTTGCCATCCCTTCCTGGTTACTTCAAACATCAGCTGGGGGAACCGAATCTTCTAGTTCAGCGTTTGGAACCCTTGTTGCAAATCAGCACTACAAATTCACCATCATTGTTTACGGTCGTAGAGCAAATCTTTCGGCCACCCAGCAAAAGTTGGGCTTGGTACTTCGCTCAAGTGAGCCATCGACACTTGTGTTTGCGATTTCATCGTCTTATTCCTACTTCGCCAATTCGGGTTCAGACATCTTTAATCGTTACTCGTATGTGATTGAAGGAACGATCACTCCAACTTCAAGTGCCACTTTGTCGGTTGCTGCAATTGACGGATATGGAGAAACTGGTGCAGATGGGGTGACCTACAACGGCCGAGCTACTATTCAACTCGTGGGCTTTATTTCATAATCATCAAACTGGAGCGGGTGACCGGGATCGAACCGGCATGGCCAGCTTGGAAGGCTGGGGCTCTACCATTGAGCTACACCCGCGTATTTCACGCGTGGGTTGAACTCGATTTAGGTTCAACACCGTGCGGGGCCTAGAGTATCTCCTCGGTTAGGAGAAGGGAATTTAACCCCCTAGAATTCTGACCTTACGCCGCGGGGCGTAGCGTAGTGGCTAGCGCGCCTGCTTTGGGAGCAGGAGACCGGGAGTTCGAATCTCCCCGCCCCGACCAGAAATACCAGGTCATTGAATCTTCACCTCCAAAGGAGCACTGTGAAAAGCGCCGTCGAAACCCTCTCTAAAACCCGAGTAAAACTTTCGATTGAAGTCACCTTCGACGAGCTCGATCCTTACATTCAAGCCGCATTCAAGTCACTCTCCGAGCGCATCAACATCCCTGGTTTCCGCAAGGGCAAAGTTCCATCAGCAATGGTTGAACAGCGTGTGGGTCGTGCTGCCATTTTGGATGAGGCAATTAACGGCGCTCTTCCTGATTTCTACAACCAAGCTACCCGCGAGCACGAAGTCCTCGTCATTGGTCGCCCTAACGTTGATATCACTGAACTCGTAGACCGCGAGAAGTTGTCTTTCACTGTTGAGGTAGATGTTCGCCCTGAACTCGACCTCCCTAACTTCTCTGAAATCACCATCACCGTTGATGACGTTGTTGTTGCCGATTCCGAAGTTGCCGAGCAAATCGATGCACTACGCGCTCGCTTTGGAACATTGACCACAGTTGAGAAAGCCGTTGAAGATGGTGACTTCGTCACCTTGGATTTGGTTGCCTCAGTTAACGGCGCCGAGATTGATGGCGGAACCGCCAACGATATTTCCTACGAAGTTGGCACCAACCGCATGATCGATGGTTTGGACGAAGCACTTCAAGGACTTTCTGCTGGCGAATCAAAGCGTTTCAATGCTCCTTTGGTTGGAATGGCTGAAGGCGAATCTGGCGATATCGATGTGACCGTCAAGGTCGTCAAGCATCGCGACTTGCCAGAACTCGATGATTCTTTCGCGGCTCTGGCCAGCGAATTCGAAACTCTTGATGAATTGCGTGCAGACGTTTCAACTCGTCTCGAGCGCATCAAGACTCTTGAACAAGGCACCCATGCTCGCGACTTGCTCATTGCAAAGTTGAAAGAGACTGTTGATATTCCACTTCCAACCAACATCATTGATGACGAAGTGCACGAGCACCTCGAGCGCGAAGGTCGTTTAGAAGATGACAAGCACCGTGCCGAAGTTATCGAGGAAGTCACTGCTTCATTGACTCAGGAAATCCTTTTGGACTCCATCGTCAAGGCTGAACAAGTTGTCGTCAACGAGAACGAACTCACCGAGTACTTGGTCCGTTCTGCAGATCGTTACCGCATGACTCCAGACCAATTCATTAAGGAAGTTTCCGAAGCCGGTCAGATCACCTCCATCGTTGCTGAAGTAACTCGCGCCAAGGCGCTCGCCGGAGTTCTCTCCCGTGTCAAGGTTGTTACCACCTCGGGAAAGAGCGTTGACCTGGAAGCTTTGGCTCCTCAGAAGGCACCAGCCGATTCTGATGAAGGCGACGAAGCCGCTTCAGAGTAACTTCTCTCAGGGCGAACACTCTGAGGTAGAAAAAGGCTTTTTTCTGGAAGCAATTGACCGAAAAGGTTGTTAGGGTCAATACAGCGATTTAATTCGTACCAGATTTCCGGCGTCTATCTGCTGGAAGACCAGGAGGAAGTAGTGGAGATCATTACCGCGGGTTCTGCGGGTTCTGCGATGGGCGGTCTAGATGACCATATTTACCAACGCCTGCTCAGAGAACGAATCATCTTCCTAGGATCTGTAGTTGAAGATTCCATGGCCAACGCCATCTGTGCCCAGATTCTGCTCCTAGCAGCTGAGGATCCAGAGAAAGATATTTACCTTTACATCAATTCACCAGGCGGATCTATCTCTGCTGGAATGGCTATTTACGACACCATGCAGTTCGTCAAGAACGATGTCGCCACCGTTGCGATGGGTCTGGCAGCTTCGATGGGTCAGTTCTTGCTCTGTGCTGGTGCAGCCGGCAAGCGTTATGCGCTGCCACACGCACGCATCATGATGCACCAACCTTCCGGTGGCATCGGCGGAACAGCATCAGATATCAAGATCCAGGCCGAGCAAATGTCATTCACCAAGAAGAACATGGCCGACCTCATTGCTTTCCACACTGGCCAAACTGCTGAACAGATCGAAACCGATTCCGATCGCGACCGTTGGTTTAACGCCGAAGATGCCAAGACCTACGGTTTCGTAGATCACGTGGTTCGTTCAGCCAGCCAAGTTTCAGGAAGCGGTGGAACAGCATGAAAATGGAGATGAATCCCATGAACGATTTTTCCAGCCGTTACGTTCTTCCAACTATTGAAGAGCGCACCAGCTATGGCTACAAGCGCCTCGATCCGTATACCAAGTTGTTTGAAGAGCGCATTATTTTCTTGGGTCAAGCTATCGATGACACTATCGCTAACGATGTCATGGCTCAGTTGTTGACATTGGAATCTATGGATCCCGATCGCGACATCATGATGTACATCAACTCACCTGGTGGATCTTTCACAGCGCTGACGGCAATTTATGACACGATGCAATTTGTTCGTCCAGACGTTATGACTGTCTGCTTGGGACAAGCTGCATCTGCCGCTGCAGTCTTGCTAGCCGGTGGTGCTCCAGGAAAGCGTTATGCCCTCGAGCATGCGCGCATTCTGATTCACCAGCCATACAGCGAAGGTGGCGGACAAGGTTCCGACATCGAGATTCAAGCACGTGAAATCTTGCGCATGCGTACCTTGCTCGAGCAAATGTTGGCGAAACACACCAACAAGAGCATTGAAGAGATCACTAAAGATATCGAGCGCGACAAGATTCTTACCTCGGCTGAAGCAGTCGAATACGGAATCGTGGACAAGGTCTTCGCTAGTCGTAAGGCTAACGCTAAGTAGAATCTCGAGACTAGAAAGTATTGAAAATAAGGCGCTTCGGCGCCTTATTTTTTTGACTAAACTTAGGTAATGGCAAAGAAGAATCCTTTTGACGCTTCTGTTTTTAGCCATCAAGGATTCTGGCAACTGTGGGTCTCTGGACTTCTCATCGTTATTGGATATCAAGCCTTTCCCGTTGCACTTGCGGTAACAGTTCTTGACGCCGGTGGAAGTGCTTCGACATTAGGAACCATCCTGGCCGCTCGCGTTTTCTCCTCCGTCCTGCTTGTTCTTGCAGGTGGAGTTTGGGCTGATCGTCTGCCTCAGAAGTACGTCATGATTTTTGCAGATGTCCTTCGCGCTCTGCTGACG
>CANBRH010000031.1 GCA_947371865.1 Actinomycetota bacterium | reverse complement strand
GCCAAAAGATATTCGATGACGAAGTTGTAAATGTTGGTGTGGAAGCCCAGAACATTCCGTTCGGAATTGAGTAAATCTCCACTTTGAAAATGGCCGACTCCGATGGCAAGAAAGGCTACGGGAAGCAACAGATATGCCGAAAAAGTTTCGGTCATCATGATGGAGAACGCTCGCTTCACTCTTCTCCTCCCGAATTGCCGTGAAAAGTCCCAACTGACTGCACTTGGCTAATTCTCGCATTCTGCGGCAACTTAGGGGTGTTTTTCAGTCAAAACCCAGATTGCGCTTCTACCCTCTTAACTACAAGAAAAGCGAGAGGAGGTATACCCAAACTATTTGCAGTATCCCTAGTTGATTGAGGGCAACAAGGATTTCAGGACATCGTGCCGTTTTAACCGGCGGCGATCCACGAATTCGAATCAATTGGGAGTTTTACAATGAAACATAAGCGTTTGTTTTCAATCTCGACAGCTACCTTTCTAGCGGCGACAACTTTTGGCTTTGTGACTTCTCTTCCAAGCCAAGCAGCAGCCTCTCCATCTCTTGGAACATCTTCTAATTTTGCAGTTCTTTCCAGTGGCGGATTAGCAAATACCGGCGCTTCATCGATTCAAGGCGACATCGGGATGTCCCCCACTATTTCGTATACCGATAGCGGCTCCATTGCCACTTCTAGTGGAATTCACTTCAATGATGCCAGCTCTGTAGCGGCTATTGCCTCCGCCAACGCTGCATACTCCGCGGCAGCAGCCTCTACTCCAGCTACCCCGATCACTACCGATCTAGGAACACAAGCTCTAGCACCAGGCACTTATGCTGCCGTTGCTGGTTTAAATATAAACGGCACTCTCACTCTGGATGGCCAAAATAACCCACGCGCAGTATTCATTTTCCAAACTCCCGCAACTCTTGCCACAGGCGCCTCAAGTCATGTGACACTAATTAATGGAGCACAAGCTTGCAATGTATTTTGGCAAGTTGGCTCAAATGCGACGCTGGGTGCTAGTTCTGACTTCAAAGGAACACTTTTAGGTAATGCCAATATTGCCGTTGGAAGCGCAACAACTGTTGCTGGCAGATTATTTGCACTTCACGGAACCATCAGTCTCAACGCTAATTCCATCGTTAAGCCCAACTGTGTAACGCCTGGCGCAAGTGTTATTAAGCCCCTTTCACCCCTTACTGGTACTTACCTTCCTGGTGTAACTCTTGTACTTTCCAGCCAAGTCCTACCGAAAAGTGGAAGTGCTGTCTGTACCGGAGCAGTTACTTATTCTCTTGATAAGAACCCATTAACAGGTACATCTGGAAATTATCCGTTGACCTCACCTGTTGTCACCACAAATTGGTTACTTGGAAGTTATCACTTGGTAATTTCGTATCCAGGGAGCCTTACGTGCGCACCATCTACAAATAATTCCGTCGAATTGAAATTCGGAGCAACGGTTCAGTCTTCAATTTCAGGTGGCGGTTCCTACAATCTTCCTGCTGGCCGAGCCAGTTTCTCGCTATCGATCAAAAGTTCAACTCAGGCAGGGGTAAGCACACCAGCCGTTACTGGAAAAATCACTTGGCAACTCAAGAGGGCTTGGAAATTCCAAGGAACCCTAAACGCTCTGACCACTACCAATGGTGTAAATACATCCACGGGATCGGGGTCACTGTGGTACTGGAGCACTACAAACAAAGGTCATGACGGGAAATGGGTGCTTGCCACCACAGGTAATGCCCTGACTACCGTTCAATTTACGACGCCGGCCGCGTCGATAAAAGGCCACTCACGCCCGATCAGCTCCTTCGCTATTGGTTTCAGCGGAGCAGCCGTCACTGGTACGCCCTCGTTGCCAGTGATTGGAAGCTTGATCCCCGTGAGCGGTGGAAACGATGACTGACCGCTTATAGTCATCGAGTGCGTGCCCTGGTGGGGAAGCCAGGGCACGTTTTCCATCTAGTGCGCTGTAACCTCGGCTAGTGAAGGCAGTCCTTACTTATATAGCCCTGCGAGCCCTTAATTTTTTGGCTTATTTCACTTATATGCACGTTCAGCACCGAAGTTGGTCCCATGTCTTCTACCGATGGGATTCTCAATGGTACGAGTCGGTGGCAACTCATGGTTATAACTATGTCGTCCAAGACCATGGCCGGACTCTGAGTAACGAAGCCTTCTTTCCGCTCTTTCCTTATTTAGAAAAGTTGATATCAAATATCACTTCCCTGCCCTACATAGACGGCGGGATCGCAATCTCCATCAGCGCAGGCGTAGTTGCTGCGCTGATGATTTATAAGTCAGTATTTCTGGTCTCGAACAAAAAAGTTGCTCTAATAACTGTGGCGCTGTGGGCCTTATTGCCTATTTCTTTTGTCCAAATTCTCTCTTACAGCGAAACGCTCTTCACTGCCTTGTGTGCTTCTGCCCTCTATTTTTCCATTCGAAAGAATTTCTTGGTCGCAGTCTGCTTCGCTTCTTTTGCGGGATTAACTCGTCCCAGCGGATTAGCGGTATCGATTGCCGTTATGGCGGCAGCTTTTATCTACCTACGAAAGCAGAGAAGGTCCAGGCAAGATCCCGCCACAATAATTGCAATCTTCTTGGCACCTGTTGGTTGGCTCAGCTTTGTCGGCTATTTAGCTCTAAAGCACCATGACATGTTCGCATATTTCAAAATCCAAAGGAATTGGGGCAATGGGTTCGATGGCGGCGCAAACTTTCTGGGCTGGATCGGGAACAAGTTCTCAACTAGTCCTTTAATTGGAATCTTAATCGCCCTTGGGGTGCTCGTTGTCATATTTCTTCTCATCGCCGCGATAAAGAGACAACAACCAATCGAATTCATTATCTTTTCTTCGATAATTGTTTTTCTCTCTTTTACAACCGCTGGTTACTTCGGGTCTAAACCTCGCTACTTAATGCCGGCATACCCACTATTGGTGCCAATTGGTCAGTGGCTAATGAGTAGCAGTAATTTCAAGCGTATATTGACATTAACAATTCTTGGCATAGTCGGGCTCACAACTAGCGTGCTGACTCTGGCGGGAAATGGCCCGCCATAATCAGTGTTCACGAATTATTTCGATAAAGCAGAAAAGACTTTATTGACCTTTTTCTGGGTTTAAAATTCCACCGACTGCAGTGATCTTGTTCGCTGGAAATCCGCCACGTTCGGCATGTTCACGGATCAGTTCTTCCGAAGCTGCGTTGTAAACGCAATAGATCTTGTCTCCGGCTGCAAAGCTTTGCACCCATTCAATATCGCTGCCTTCACCGCGCATGGCATCTAGAACGCCATTTGAGTGTTTAGAAATATTTACCAATTCTGCTTCGGGTAAATTTCCGGCACCTGGAATTTCTCTTTCGATTACGTACTGTGGCATTTCTTAGCTCCCCTCTAAGTTGTGAGGAGAGTATTAGAAGAAAGCCAATGTGGCTATGAATTTGTAGATCTAGGTTAGTCAAATATTTATTGTGAGTTGATTGTGAGTTGATTGAACAGAAATTGCTTAATAGATGAAGATGATGAAACGCAGTTTTTTGCGTGCACTTGTTTTCGGCAAGAGAGATGGAATGGTCAGACTTGGGCTTTTGAAGGCCCAAGCTGAACGTGCGTAAGTACTTCTTAGTTACGAATTATTTTTCGAGACCAGAACGCTATTCCGCCAAGTAGTAGCAAACCACTTGAAAATAGCAGGTAGTTAAACCAAGGTGATGAAGTCTTGGGCAACGTCCCGCCATTGATAGTCGTTGGCGCTGTTGGCGTCGGTGTAGGAGTAGGCGCAACCGTCACAACAGGTGTCGGCGTTGGAGTAGGCGTGAGCGTCGGAGTTGGTGTTGGCGTAGGCGTGACGGTCGGAGTTGGCGTGACGGTCGGAGTTGGTGTTGGCGTAGCAGTAACTACTGCTGCGGCATTCGAGACTGTCAATGAGACATCAGATGAGCGTCCGCAATTGGCCACGAAGTGCACCCTGACTGGATAACTGGTTCCTGGGATCATATTTGCGAGCAAGCCTGCCCAGGACCCCGTGAGAGTTCCATAGTTATATGGAGCTGGGTACAAAGTTGGGTCGCCAAAGAACTGCACCAAACCGGCACCTGTAGTTGTCCATGCAAGCTTTCCAGTTAACGAACCTGCCGGCATAGTTGCATAGGTCAGATTCTGGATGATCGACGTACATACAACCGCTGCTGTCGCTGTTGCTGTGGGAGTTGGGGTAGCAGCTGGGGTTACACAATTATCGTGAACAATTGTGTTGCCCAGCAATGTGACTCCACCGGAGCGCGCAATAAGGTTTCCGTGAACTGTTGCGCTGGTACCTAATGAAATCGATGCTGCTGCATATAGGTGGCCTAGAAATGTCGAACTACCACCAAGAGTGGCAGAGGAACCGATTGCCCAATAGATATTGCAGGCTTGAGCATTTCCTGTCAGAAGCATGGTGCTGCTAACTGATGTGGTAATAGTTGACGATGGTGCCTGCATAACAAAGATTGCATTTGCATCACCTTGCCCATCAAAAGTAACGGTTCCGCTATTGAGAAATGCACTTCCTGTTGGGGTATACACACCGGCGTGTAGGACCTGTGTATTTAGATCTGCGGGGATCGTCGTCGCAGCAGGAGAATTTGTGTCGTTGAAAGCGGTAACAGCCGCAACTTGCGCGGCAATTGCAGAAGCATCGTTCGAATGCGACGCACCTACTGGGCTTATGCCGCTGTCTATCGCAGAGCCAGGAGAGACACCAACGTCGGTACCAGAGGTGCCGGTAACACTTGTAGTTCCGGTGTTAGTAATAGATGTACCGGCTAATACTGCGTACGTACTAGTTGTGCCCTCATGAATAACAGGAGCAGCTGCGGAAGTGATCGTTGGATAGACCAATAAAGATATTAGTGATAGCACTGTTAGTGCTGCAAAAGTTTTTCCTATATTTAGTTTGTACATGCTTGTTTTTCATTTCTGTTGCCTTACAAAGAGGATTTCAGTCGAAATCCCGGTTGGAACTTTTTTCAGAATACGGCAAATCTCGATGCTGGCTAGTGTTTTATTGACCTAGCGATAAGGCAAGGGGGGTAACGAACAACCACTTCAACGCGATTACAAGCAATCAACAGGCTTATTTTCGAATGGATTTTCGGCGGCGCTAATTCCGTACCCAATACAGGCTGGCATGGTTGCTCCCGATTTCAAATAGCTTGCATCTAAATACTTAGACGAGAAAGCCTTTACGACTTCTGGCGTGAAGACCGATGGCGTCATTTGTTGATTGTCTGAAACTAAATTGAAATGAACATGCGTACCGCCGGTCGACGTTGGTGGGATATATAGGTAGGCGATGATGTCGCCTTTTTTAACCTTCTGACCTTGATGCACTTTAATAAAAGATTCATAGAAATGTGGCGACGGTTCATTTATCAGCGGCTCTAAACTGTAGTCGGCCATAACCGGTCGACCGCTGGCAGTTCGAGCAAATGCAAGAATTACTCCATACCTTTGATGTCCCTGTCCGTTTGTAGTCTGCATCGTGTAGAGATTCGTAACCAAATCAATGAAACCATCTTCGAAAGCACGCACTGCCGGGTAATTTGTTACATGATCCTTACCGCCAGCATTCGTCCATATTCCAGAAGTATTTGTCCAATGAACATGCAAACCGGCATGAGGTGCTTTGGAATTGGCTCCGAGATATGGGATGGTCAAAAGAGCTTTGCTGAAGTCAACAGGGAATGCTGAGGAGAGATTTTTTTCAAATGTTGAGAGCAAGGGCAAATCCGCGTACGGATCCACAGGACCTTGCTGATTTGGCTGCTGGCTTTGGTTATTTTGCGTCGGTGGATTTTGTGGGTACGTATTCTTCGGGCTTGCTGGAAGTGGTTGGGTATTTGGAGATGGTTGCTTAGCAATGGTTTGTTGCGGAGCATTTACCCAAACTAGTTTTTTATTTTTGAGTGTGCAGATCAGCATCTTTGTGCCTGATCGGTACTTGTTCCCAACAGGGCTACATTTGCCGCCTACTGCTGGGGTGGCAGCCATTGCCGTATTTATCGCTGGAACGGTCAACGCCAAAACCACCAAAGTCGCAGTCGCTTTTCTCACGGGCTACTTCTTTCACCAGAGTACGTAAAAAGGTATACCTATACAATAGGTGCCTGCCAAGTGCTAGTACTCAAATTGCACTAGTGCGCAGAACAATTACCCAAATGTGAAGGTATAAGCCTGAGTACCCGAATTCGCAAAAGTGAAAGTCAAAGTTCCTCGGCTGGGTTGACCAGAGTTATAAACCTCGTAAAGACGGTCACTGTCAACCAACAATTCGCCGGCTTTATCATCCGCCCCTGCATACGGACCGGTGAGTGGTGTGCCGTTGAGCGAAACTAGAACTCGATCTTGAGCTCCAACTTTTGATGGTTTAAGAATGAAATAGACGTGCGTTGCCGTAAAACTTTCTTTGATTGTTGCACCTGCGGTGGCTTGTGCATATTCATCGGCAATCTGCCACGTTCCACCGAAGGCGAATTGGTTCACAGGAACTGAATCCGGAATCTTAAAAGCGAAGGTGCCGTTCACATTTATCGGTTGCGGATAACCATATTCACTTCGAGCGCTTCCAAAGTAAGTTTCCGGAGTGTTTTGAATTTTAGGAGTTACATCTTTCACCCCCGTCAATGAGCTTGGAATCTTGGCTCCGGCATCGATTAAAAGCGCCTGAATTGCCTTTTCCATCTGGTCATATTGGCCTTCACCGAAATCGACTCGACGAATATTTCCTTTGGCATCAATGAGGTACTCGGCCGGCCAATATTGATTGTTGTAGGCGTTCCAGATATCTAGCTGGTTATCTTGAACGACCGGATATTTAATATTAAATCGTTTGATCGCGGATAAGACGTTATTCGTATCTTTTTCAAAAGCGAATTCTGGTGAATGAACACCAATCACTTGTAAACCATACGGTTGATACTTGTTGTACCAAGCAGTGACATGCGGCAGAGTGCGAATGCAGTTGATGCAGGTATATGTCCAGAAATCTACTAGTACGACTTTTCCTTTTAACCCCGCCAGAGTCAGGGGGGATGAAGGATTCAACCATTTTGTGCCGGCCGTGAAATCTGCGGCTGGAGTATTTGTGTTGAAGAGACCAGCAGTGTTTCTAGAGCCAAGCACGCCACTGGATTTACCTTTCAAACTATTGAGCGCCTTTGTCACGCCGTTGCCACTCTCGATCTTGGTGAGTGCGCTGCTGTAGGAAGGAATCGCATTAAGCAGTTTGGCTTCTAAGGTTTTGTCATAGTTAGTTTGAATTGCTACCGCCGTCAAAATCAGGACTACACCAGAAGCAATTTGAATCTTCCCGGTGTATTTAGATAGCCGTCGCGAATTCACTAGTAATCTCTGACCGCCTACAGCAAATCCAAAAAGTGGAATCGAGACACCCGCTACATAGAACAAAGTAACTAATACAACCTGCCCCGATACTTTGTTAGTGGCGGCCAAAGTGGCGATCGAAGCCAAGATAGGGCCACTGCATGGTGCCCACACGATTCCGAGTGCCAAGCCAGTAATAAATCCACCACGAAAGTCCGTACGACTATTTCTCCCTACCTGCCCGAATCTGCCCGATAGCCGGCTTATTCGGGTTTCTAGAAGTTGAGATGCCTTGGGTATCACCATGGTTATGCCAAGCACAACCAAGACAATTACTGCGATTTTCCGCAGCACATTTGGATTTAAACCGATTGAACTTTCTAACCCTGATACGGAAAGCGTCAAAACGGTGAATGAAATCGCCACACCCAAAGTGATACCTAGGGGACGTTTTTTGCTTTTAGTTTGGGTTACATCCGCCAGCACAATGGGAAGTAACGGCCAAATACACGGAGCCAGGATTGTGAGTAATCCGGAGATAAAGGCGACTCCGTAAAGAATTAACATTGCGAAAGGCTACGGTGAAGCACCTTTGGGCGCGATATTTATTTGGGAAAGTCTGTGGTCTTAACCTGGAACCCGTAATCTTTCCCTGTGCCTGAACTACCTGAAGTTGAGACTGTTCGCAGAGGTCTGGTTGAGCACGTAGTGGGGCGAACAATTATTTCGGCGCAAGCACTTCACCCTCGTGCCCTTAACCCAAAGAGCCTCGGTGGTCTTTCTGTGATCGAAGGGGCTCAAGTGCAGGCGATACGTCGGCGCGGGAAATTCCTCTGGTTTGTACTTGATCGCCCTTTGGTTCTGGCAGCCCACCTAGGGATGTCTGGACAATTTCTCATCCGCCCCTTCGATATTAGGCACACCCGGGCAATGTTCACTCTCAAAAATGGTCGGAAAGTAACGGAACTGCATTTCAATGATCAACGTACCTTCGGCTGGCTCTCAATTGAGGAGACTTTAGGTGGCCTGCCCACGTCGGTTCTCAAGATTGCACCGGATATTTTCGAAGATGAATACGACCAAAAGAGCGTTATTGAAAATATCAAACGGCGAAATATCAAAATCAAGACTGCGATCCTGAACCAAAATATCGTTTCCGGAATAGGCAACATTTACGCCGATGAATCTTTATGGTTGGCGAAGGTTCACCCCGAAAGAGTCGCCAGTGCAATGAAAACTTCCGATATTTCGAGGGTGCTGGATTCGGCTAAGAAAGTTATGTCCGAAGCTTTAGACGTAGGAGGTACTTCCTTTGATGAACTTTATGTAAATGTAAATGGCGACAGTGGCTACTTCGATATCTCACTCAATGCATATGGTCAGGAAAATGAACCGTGCCCCAGGTGCGGAACACCTATAAAACGAATTCAATTTGCAAATCGTTCATCGCACTTCTGCCCTAAATGCCAGAAGAGTTAGGCGTTTTACTTCCGTTGTAGCCTGTGCAGTGATTTCTTAGCTGCTCTGCGATCCTTCGCCAATTTGCGTTTCGTGGGCGAAGAAGACATCCAAATGAGGATCGGAATAAGAATGAGCATCACGAAAAATCCGCCGAAGCCCTGAAGAAATAGGCCATTGTTGATTCCACCAAGCATGTAGAGAATTTTATTTGACTTTACATTTTCCGCCTGATGAAGGGGTCTTGCGATTGTGCGTTCACGCAAGGGGTAAGGGGATGGCGGAGGAGATTAAGGCTGAATTCACGGTTTCGGACGCTGGAGCGGCTCGAGAAAATGGCTACCCCGATTTGTCATCGGCTGATGCGTAATGAATTGAGAAATATTCCGCTTACGTAGGTAACTAGAACTCTCTGAGAGTCCCTGAGTATTGGCGAAAGGTGCCTCTTGTATTATCCGACCATGGTTGACTCCCCCCAACCCGTCCTCAAGAGAGCCCACGCTGAATGAAGCGCTCTACCGCTCCTAATTCCGCCAGCCTGGTTTTGGGTATTGGGCTTGGCCTGACCCTGGGTATTTTTGTAAAAACCACCACCCACAACGACTGGCTTTGGCCCTATCCGCTGATTATTTCCGTCTCACGCCTGACCGCACTTGTTGGCTCCTACCTGGCTCTAGTCGGTTTGGTCATGGTTTCTCGCATCTCTTGGATCGAAAAGGCCGTTGGCCACGATCGACTAATTCTCTGGCATCGCAAACTTGGCCCTTATTCCTTATTTCTTATTACATTCCACGTTTTATTGGTTTCCCTTGGTTACGCCGGAAATGATGGTTCGCGCGTTGGCCTGGAGATTTGGAAGTTCACCTGGAACTACAAGTGGATGCTACCGGCCACCGTCGGATTCATCTTCTTTATTGTGGCGGGGCTGACCTCTTATAAGAAGGTACGTAAGAAGATGTCTTACGAAACCTGGTGGACGGTACATCTTTATACCTACTTTGCAATCGCCCTCAGTTTTATGCATCAAATCCTGATGGGTCCGATGTTCATTGGGCACACTCTTTATAAGTATTACTGGATCGGTCTCTACATTCTCTCAGCAGCAATTATCATTTTTTGGCGTTTTCTTTTGCCGGTCTACCGTTTCTTCCGGCATGACTTACGCATCAGTAATGTGATTGATGAAGGCTCAAACATGATCTCTATTGTCATGCGTGGGCGCAGTCTCAACCGAATGAACGCTCAAGGCGGCCAATTCTTCACATGGCGCTTCTTCAAGCCAGGACACATCTGGGTGGCGCACCCTTATTCGTTATCTGCCGCACCCACCAACAGTGAATTTCGTATCACGGTGAAGAATCTCGGAGATGGATCTGAAGCCGTGAAGGACCTGACACCAGGAACTCGCGTTTATTTCGAAGGTCCGTATGGAATTTTCACCGCAAACAAAGTGACCCGAGGTCTAGGCCATGTCGTTTTGATCGGTGGCGGCGTAGGGATCGCACCACTTCTGGCGCTAATGGAAGATTTTGCTGAGAACGTTGACGTTGACGTGCTTATTAGAGTCTCGACTCAAGAGGAAGTTTCACTTAATCGTGAAATGGAAGATCTAGCCAGAGCTCGTGGCGCCAAAGTTCATTATTTGGTTGGATCCCGCCAACAACACCCCATGACGGCAAAAGCAATTATGCGCTATGTTCCAGATTTTCGTTTTTGCGATGTGTACGTCTGTGGTCCGACTCCACTAGTTGAAGCCGTCCGAGACGCTTCACGCGCCAGCGGAATTCCAAAAGAAAGATTCCACACCGAAGTATTTGAATTTCATGCAAGCTAACGGTTCGGTTGAAAGGGTGATGAAGTAATGGGCGCAACTAAAGCGACGTTAATCGCTGTTGGTACATTGGGCGGACTGGGTGCTGTTCTGGCTTACTCGCCACCTCACCACACCTTGAACCTCGGTGGCGGACCACTCAAAGGATTAGGTGGCGGCACAACTTCCTCCCCAACCCCATCGGCCACACCCACACCCGTCCAAACCCCATCGGCTACCCCTACGGCGAGCGCCACTCATAGTTCCACTCCTTCGGCGACTGCGAGTTCCAAACCCGCGGCCACTCCAAAGAAGAGCACTCCACAACCTGCCAAAACCTCGGCCAAGCCAGCACCTACAAAGAAGGCGTCTCCGCCCGCTAAGAAATTGATCAATGGAACCTTCGCCGGAGCCACCTCTAAGACTGATTACGGTCCGGTTCAGATCTCAATTACTGTTGCAAATTCAAAAATCGTGGCCGTCACTCCGCTGCAATTGCCATCGGCTCAGCCTTACGACATCGAACTCAACAACAAAGCGGTGCCGATTTTGACATCCCAGACTTTGGCCGCCCAATCGTCGAATATTCAAGGGGTCAGTGGAGCTAGTTATACCTCCCAAGGTTGGTACGACTCCTTGGTGAGCGCAATTGCGAAGGCACATCTCTAGTTTTCTTTCGCGAGGCTAACATTTTCCTCAAAACTTGATGAGATTCGCCCAAGGGTGTAATTATTTTTGAAATCCTTACGCTCTTGATTGTATCCCCAAGAAATAGGAGTGCGTCATGCCCTCGAAGTTCAAAAAGATAGTAGGAGCTTCAGCGCTTGGCGCACTCTCCACCCTCGACCTGATGTATTCGCAACATGCCAGCGCCGTGGCCAGTTTCGCCGGATCAACAGTTGCCAACCCCAAGGGTGGCAGCGTCCAGGTATCAATTACCGTTGATGGCGCCAGCGGGGTCTACCGCATCACCAGCATTGCCACTCCAGTTCAACCCACCGGTCCTAATGCTGCGTACGCAAACCTTGCAGTCCCCACTTTGACCAGCGAAGCCTTAGCAGCGCAGAGCGCTTCCATCACTGCAGTCTCGGGCGCTTCAGAAATCTCAGCCGCGTGGAAGTCATCGCTTTCCTCCGCCATTTCAGCCGCTGCCGCTGGCGGACAACGTGTCGGTGGAACTTCGATTGT
>CANBRH010000030.1 GCA_947371865.1 Actinomycetota bacterium | reverse complement strand
GAGCGTGGGAGTGGGGGTGGGAGTGGGGGTGGGAGTGGGGGTGGGGGTGGGAGTCGGAGTCGGAGTCGGTGTGGGCGTGGGTGTGGGCGTTGGCGTCGGCGTAGGCGCAACGAGACGCGCGTTATGAACTATCGAAGAAGATGCACCTAGGCTGACTGATCCCAAACCAAGCACAGACCCATTAATGATGGAAGATCCGCCGGTTGTAATCGCAGCAGATGCGATGAAATTGCCGGGCAATGTCGTATTAGCTCCAGTAGTGAGCGCCGCTCCTACTACCCAGTAGATATGTGCCGGTTGGGCACCATTGGTGAATGTGACGGTCAAACTTGCCCCGACGGTCATGGCCGCGGTTGTACGAAAGATAAAAACCGAGTTGTAATCCCCGCCACCATTAAGCGTGACCGGAGTGGCGATGCTGAGGGCTGATCCCGATGGAACATCGTAAACGCCGGGTGCGTAAGTATTTCCACCAATTTCTGCAGTAGTCAAAGTTCCAGTCAATGAATTGATGACGCTCAGTGCGCTTGTGACATTTGCCAGAGCTGTAGCTGCGGCGGTCGAGTTATTTTCAAAAGTTGTGAGTCCAGCGGTGGTAAAAGCACCGAGCATGGCGCCATCGATTGTTCCCGGAGAAATTGCACCCGCGTATGGTGCAGTTCCGCTAAAGGAGGTTGTGGCGCCTAGGACAATCACTCCGCCAGAAACAAGTGAATATCCACTGGCAGTGCCGAGTGTTACATCGGCAACAGTTGCAGCGTACGAGCGCATCGAGGAGGTGCCCAGGATCAACGCGAACGCTGCAATTATTGTTACGGCAACCCTCGTGCTTGCCGTAGTTCTTTTCATGAGATTCTAGAATCCCAACCTAATTCTTTGGTGCAGTTTGATCCTTAGGTTCTGGCTTCTTCACTTCTGTTTGTACTTTGTCGACGACTGAACCAATAGAAGCTGCGACATTGCCTACGAGTTCTTTGGCTTTATCTTTTGCCTGGTCCATTTTTTCGCCTGCTTGTTCTTTAGTTTCTCTAACTATTCCTGAAGCAGCGTCCTTTAATTCTTCTTTGGCTGCTTTTAGGTGTTTGTGAGCGTCTTTTTCATGGTGTGTCATTGTGTTCCTCATCGACCATCTGAGATCGCCCTTCAATGAGCTATTTGCTCGAACGCCGCATTTGATCTATCGAGAACGTAACATCTGCCCCCATGCTGGGCTCTCAGAAAGGTGGGGGCTGCCCACCGCTCAAGATGGCCCTTTTCAGAATCTGAGCGTGAATTTAGCCAGCAAGTTAGAGTTTGATAATGGTCGTTGCCAAAATGCTGAAAGCCTCGCACTTTGGTCCAACTTTGTTGGTGACGACAATTTCTCTTCTACTAGCGCATAACTTCTTCTCTTGGTCAGATTCTTGTCTTATAGCCATAGCAGTATTTTCTGGCCAATTAGCGGTTGGTTGGCATAATGACATCGAAGATGTTGAAAGCGACCGACTTCAAAATAGAATTTCTAAACCGCTCTTTGACGGAACGTTGAAAGTTAAAACGCTTCGGCACGCGCTTTACGTTGATCTAGTTGTTTGCATCGTTATTTCTTACCTTGGCCCACTCGGTTTTCGTGGCGGAACACTTCATCTTTTTGGAGTTGCTTGCGGACTTTCTTACAACGGATACTTTAAATTTCGGAAGAGTTCACCGCTTCCTTATATCTTTGCCTTCGCCTCTTTGGCCTCCATAGCTCATGTCGCGGCTCATCGACCTTTACCATTGTGGCTTATGTTCGCCGGCGGACTCTTTGGACTCTCAGCCCATTTCGCAAATGTATTGAAGGATCTCGAAGATGACCGCCTCATCGGTATATATGGACTTCCACAAATAGTCGGTATTCAGGTAAGCGTCTATATAGCTGGCACCTCATTAGCCGCGGTAGCAGGTTTCCTTACTCTGCATACCAGCCAGTTTCATTTCTTGATCTTGACCGTTACTTTTTTGGCGTTAGCAACACTTTTACTCAGGCCCAAGAAGTATGGCTTTCAGGCCATCATGTTGCTCTCTCTCGTGGACGTTGCCACATTGCTCTTTTCCAATGCACTTCGCTAGATAGTGGATAATGGGCGCATGCATTTTGCCCCGCTGGTAACAACTTTTGACCTAATTGCCACCTTTGCATTCGCGTTGGTTGGTGCGCGAGTCGCCGCAAGCAAAGGGTTGGATTACGGTGGAATAGCGCTGATCGCGGCGGTCTCCTCGCTCAGCGGTGGCACTTTTCGAAATCTCTTCCTAGGTCAACTGCCACCTTGGATTCAGCACCCGTGGCTTTTCGCTTCGATCCTCCTGGCCGTGCTTCTGACCATTGCGATAAAGAGCACGGAACCCGTAGGGCGATTCGTTCTTTCGTTGGACACGTTCGGCTTGGCCGTGGCCACGGTGTCCAGTGCCAATTTTGCGGCGGGGTTTCACATCAATTTCTTTGTAGCCGCCATTCTCGGATTAATCGGAGGCGTAACCGGTGGGCTCCTGCGCGATCTGCTCTGCCAAATTCCACCCGTATTGCTGCACCGTGAAACTATCGGTACTTCGTGCCTTTTGGGCGCCCTGGTTTATTTAGGTGTGGATCGCCTGACCACCGTGGTGGCGATATCAGTCCTCGCCTCTGGTCTGGTGACGGTATTCGTCCGCGAACTCTCCATTAAGTTCGATTGGAATTTACCGGCCATTGGCTAGGGAGTTTCGAACACTTTCGAAAAGGTAGGCTCTGCCTATGACTTCAGAGCTACTCTCTCAATACTCCAAGGCCACAATCGAATTTATCGATCTCGCAAATTCTTTGACTAAAGAAGAACTAGTAACTCCCAGCACATCGGGGGAGTGGTCCCGAGCTTTCATCGTTCATCACATGTCTGATGGCGATATTCACTTTGCGGCTCGATACTGGCACGTTCTGACCGTTGAAAAACCACTTCTGGCAAACTTTGATGAAGATCTATATCCCAATAATTTGAATTATGCCGGTCGCGACCCATTTGCTTCGTTGGCAGCTATCGAAGGCATTTTCCAAGTCAATATAGATGTTCTCTCTCAGATTGCTCCAGAGAAATGGGATCGAGTTGGCGTCCACGAATCAATGGGCGAACTTACCTTGAGCCAAATTCTCAATTACGGGCTCGAGCATCGCCTAGGACACCTCAACCAATTCAAGCAATTCTCTTAAGTCCTCTTTTATGAGACGGTTTGAAATGTGGGCATGGATTGCCTTCATCAATTCCGCCTTTATCCAAGCAAGTACCTATTTATCTCGCCCGATGATCACCTACAAACTTTTGATTTTGCACTCGAATAATTTTCTGGTCGGAACATTCGGCGCCCTTTATGCGCTTTTTCCGCTTTTGCTTGCGGTCGCATTAGGTCGCTGGGTTAACCAGTATGGTGAAGGTCGATTCATTCTTTACGGCACAATTTTGATCGTTATCTCTACAAGCGTTCTCATGGTGGCTAACTCCATCGCTTTAATGGTCGTTGCCGTTGCTGCCCTGGGTACAGCACAACTGCTCTGCATGATTGGCGCGCAAGCGATGTTTGCAAACCGCAGCCCCAGTGGAAATTACGAACGATTCTTCGGTCTCTACACTTTCAGCGCCGCTCTGGGTCAACTCTTTGGCCCATTGATTGGTTCTGCGGTTTCTGGATCGCACGGCGTGCTGCCAAAATCAACTAGTCATGCATTTTTGGCTGCGGCCATTTTGGGTGCGCTTGGGATCATCCCGCTTCTGCGAAAATTTCCGATGGGGCCTACGGTTGGCGTCAGCGCAAAAGAGTCTCGCGAGCAAGTCAGTTTTGCCAGTGTGCTGCAAAATCCGGGGATGAAGTTGGCGATGTTTACCAGCTTGGCGATTTCCTCCAGCGTTGACGTGCTTGTGGTTTTCTTACCCGTCTTCGGGAAGGAGCGCGGTTTCAGCTCATCCTCCATTGGAATTGTGCTGGCCATACGAGCGCTGACATCGATGGCTTCCAGGGTTTATTTAGGCAAAATGACCGAAGTAATCGGTTTCTGGCGATTACTTATTTGCAGTATTGCCATTTCTTCGATCGCCTGTGTGGTTGCTACTTCCGCACATCAGGTTCTCTTTCTTTATGTAGTCATCGGAATCGCTGGATTCTCTCTGGGTGTTGGCCAACCTATGACGATGGCCTGGGTGTCTAGGCTTTCCAAAGACCCCGAACGCTCGTTCACGATCTCTGTTCGACTCGCTGGAAATCGCTTTGGTCAGTTCCTCCTGCCCGCTTTGGCCGGTGTGATTGCTGGCCCGCTAGGCGCGAGTGCAGTCTTTGTCTCCTTGGCCTTACTTATGGGCAGCAGCGGTGTTCTCACGGGGATTAAAGCTAACGCCCAACAATAATCCGATTGAGTGCCTGCCCCCTATGCCTCATCTCCTGCCAAAAATATAAATATCTACACTCGAGCAATGACCAATCGGATGAAACGAAGCGCCTTATTAACCACAGTTGTTTTAGCTAGCAGCTTTTTGGGCTTTGTAAGTGCAAATGCAAACACCCCAGCGTTTTCAGGAAATGTACTGATAGCAGATGAAGGCAACAATCGATTAGTCCTCGTGAATTACGCAAAGAAAGTCCTTTGGACCTTCCCGCAAAAAGGCGATCTCGCGCCAGGTCAAGTATTCAAAACTCCCGATGATGTTTTCTTTACCTCCGATGGCAAGAAGTTGGTTGTTACAGAATCTGAAAATCAGATGCTAGGAATTATTGATATCGCTTCACGAAAGATTACTTTCGAATATGGAGTATCGGGAAAGAGCTCGACGAAAGCCGGCTATCTCCACAATCCAGATGATGCGATGATGATGAGTGACGGTCGAATTATTACCGCCGATATTGCCAACTGCCGGATTCTATTTATTGATCCTGCGACAAAGAAGACCACGCAATTTGGCAAGACCGGATCTTGCTATCACAATCCACCAACTCGATACGGGAGCCCAAATGGCGCTTTCCCCATGGCCAATGGCAATCTGTTAGTAACCGAGATCAATGGCGACTGGATAGATGAGGTCACAACGTCCGGCAAAGTTATCTGGTCGGCACATGCCCCAAAGGTTTATTACCCATCTGATTCCAACGAAGTTTCCCCGGATCTCTACGTAACGGTTGACTTCGTGAAGAACGGTTCCATCGTTGAATTCAATTCAAAGGGCAAGCTGATTTGGCAGTACAAACCTAAAGGTGCTCTGGCTTTAGACCATCCATCTCTTGCGACCGCACTTGCCAACAAGCAGATCATCGCCACTGACGACGCCAATCACCGCATCATTGTTGTGGACCCAACGACCAATAAAGTGGTCTGGCAGTACGGAGTAAAAGGTAAGACTGGCACCAAGCAGGGGTATCTCAACAACCCCGATGGGTTGGAATTAGCGCCTGCGAATTCGGAGTTATCCAAGCTTTAAGGCAAAATCTGGGCTGCCGAACTACACTTGCCAACAGTTCGCAACAACCGGAGAGGCTGCCATGTCGTCTGAGCTCATTGACTTGATTCGCTCAAGTCTCATCGGTGATGACTTGGTCATGGATGGCCCGTATGGCCCCCGCCCGATTATTTATGCTGATTACACGGCTTCTGGCCGATCACTCACTTTTATTGAAGATGCCATTCGAGAAATCGTTCTACCTTGGTATGCCAATACCCACAGCGAGTCCAGTGGCACCGGTCTGCAGTCCACTGAATTTCGCGAGCAAGCTCGGTTGGCAGTACGTAATGGGGTTGGGGGAGATGAATCGACCGCCATTATCTTTGTTGGTTCGGGCGCGACCGGCGCTGTTAATAAGTTAACAGCCATCCTGGGGTTAAATATTTCCGATCAATTGAAGAAGCGTTATAACTTCGACCAGCAGATTCCGGATGATGAAAGGCCTGTCGTATTTCTCGGACCATTCGAACATCATTCCAATGACCTTCCTTGGCGCGAATCTATTGCTCAGGTTGTTCGCATCCCAGAAGACGAGACTGGGCACATCGATATTGCTGCTCTTGAAATTGCCTTGCAGAAATATCAATCTCGCCCGTTAAAGGTTGGTTCTTTTTCTGCAGCCAGCAACGTCACTGGAATCATTACCGACACGGATGCAATTTCACGAATTCTGCATAAGTACGCTGCTTTGGCCATTTGGGATTACGCTGCCGCAGCCCCGTATGTAAAGATCCAGATGATTCATCCCACTGATCCGGCGGCAAATAAAGATGCAATTTTCTTATCGCCACATAAATTTGTTGGCGGACCTGGTTCGCCCGGCGTTCTTGCCATTCACACCGATTTACTTAAAGGTTCAAAGCCCAGCGCCCCTGGCGGCGGAACCGTCAGTTATGTCAGTGATGAAAACTTTCAGTATGTCTCTGATCCCATTCGCCGGGAAGAATCCGGAACTCCAGACATCATCGGGTCCATTCGCGCCGGACTCGCATTTGATTTGAAAGCTTCGGTGGGCACAGATGAGATTGAGCGCCACGAATCCGAACTTTTAGCTAAAGCACGAGCTGAACTTTCCAAGAATCCCAACATCGATATTTTGGGAAGCGTCGATGCCAAGCGCCTTTCCATTCTTTCGCTGCGTATCGGCCATAAAGGCCAGTACCTTCATCACAACTTTGTCGTAGCTCTGCTCAATGATCTCTTTGGAATTCAGGCTCGGGGTGGTTGTTCTTGTGCCGGCCCCTACGGGCATCGACTTCTTGGCATAGATGAAAGTAAATCCCATCTCTTTCAAGAGGTCATTGACCAAGGTTGGGAAGGTATGAAGCCTGGCTGGGTTCGCGTAAACCTTAATTACTTTATCGCCGATGATGTTCGCGACTACATCGTTGCTGCGTTGCTATTTATTGCAGATAAAGGCACACGATTTCTCTCTGACTATTACTTTGATCCTTTCGTGGGTCTGTGGTGGCATCAGAATCCGGCCACCGTTCACACTTTGGGTTTTGACGCCTTGGCTAAATGGAAGCACGGCTTGGCCTCCGTAGCATCGGCCACCAAAGCCAATTCTTTTGCTGACTATCTGGCCCAAGCGGCCGAACTCGCGTCCTCTCGTCCCGAAGTGACGGACGCTTCCAAGGTCAAAGTCGCCAGTATTCCGGATGAGGTCGATTCGCTTCGTGACTTCATGTTGCCAGTTGCCTGCGTGTATCACGCTCCGGATCTTGCTCATGGAAACGCACACTCGCACTAAGTCTTCTTATCCCAAACATAAAAAAACACCCCCTGGTTTAGCGACCAGGGGGTGTTGTACATGCCGTCAGGGAGTAACTACTTTGTCGGGGTTGCCTTTGCGACAACTGCTGGCTTAACCGGAGCTACTGGCTTCACTGGAGGTGTTGGCTTGGTAGGTGCGGCTGGCTTTACAGGATCAGCAGGTTTTACTGGACGAACTGGGGCAGTTCCCAATGCTGCGACGGCTGCTTTGAATGCATTTTGTGCTGAAGTTGTAGCGGCTGTGTGAGCTTTCAGAGCTGCTTCAGTGCCAACAGCTGAACTATCGGCAGAAGTTGATGCCAAGAACGCGGCATCTGCAGTATCTAGGGCTGCATTCTTGATCGCAGCTAGTGGCTTGTACTTTGCCTGATAAGCATCGTTTGCCGTCTTAAAGGTTGCCCATGTTGCTTGCCATGCTGCATTAAATGCTTGGTTTGAAGCAATCCAATCGGCTTCAAATTTCTTCAGAGCTGGACGGTAAGCAATTTCGTTTTTGACCAACGCAACTCGATATTGGAGAAGTGCAATCTTGTAAGCGGCGAGGTCAGCTTGGTACTGAACTGTTGCAGGGTTTGCGGTTTTGACAGCCTTCGTTGCTGCTGGCTTTGGAGAAGCGGTGGTATCGGCAGAAACTGCGCCGATCGAACCTCCGACAAGTCCCATGGTCAGGATAGCGACACTGACATATTTAGATCTTTTCATTTTGACTCCTTGGTCAAGTAGGCCTGATTGCCTCTAGAAGGAATATTTCTCGCCTACTTTGTGGACTTTCTGTGATATTCCTAAGCCAATCTTGCGGGAAATCCCAGCGGGGGAAAGGGTGCAGCCCCACCTTCATAATTCCCACGCTCGCCATGTGGCGTACGCCACGCTATTACTTGAAAGTAGCCCCACTACGCTCAGCGTTAAGCACTGACTAACACACTCAATAGACGACGGAGTCTTATATGAAGAGCACCAGCCCTGGTTATGGAATAACGATTCGTATTGAAACCGATATGAGCATCGCTCCAACATCGTTAATCCCGGCGGTTATCGCCGAAGCTGGTGGAACTCTTACTGCTCTAGATGTTGTCGAATCATTGCAGGATCATGTTGTTATCGACGTAACTTGTGATGCTATCGATGCCGATCATGGAATTGTTATCACTGATGCAATTAAAGCTGCTTCACCTCAAATCACTGTTCGCAATGTCAGCGACCGCACCTTCCTTCTTCACCTTGGTGGAAAGTTAGAAGTGCAATCTAAAGTCCCACTGAAAACCCGCGATGATCTTTCTCGCGCTTACACACCTGGCGTCGCTCGTGTATGTCTGGCAATTGCTGCAGATAAATCTGATGCTCGGCACTTAACCATTAAACGAAATACTGTTGCTGTAGTTACTGACGGTTCTGCAGTTCTTGGTCTTGGCAACATAGGCCCAGAAGCTGCAATGCCCGTTATGGAGGGCAAGGCTGCGCTCTTTAAGCGTTTTGGAAATGTTGATGCCTGGCCCATTTGTCTTGATACTCAAGACACCGAAGAGATTATTAAAGCGGTGCAATGGATCGCTCCAGGTTTTGGTGGCATTAATCTGGAAGATATTTCAGCTCCACGTTGTTTTGAAATCGAAGCCCGCCTTAAGGAATTGCTAGACATACCCGTCTTTCACGATGACCAACACGGAACTGCAATCGTGGTGCTTGCAGCTCTGATTAACTCGTTGAAACTTGTTAAGAAAAACTTAACCGATGTGCACATAGTCCTAAGCGGGGCCGGCGCTGCAGGTAATGCCATCATTCGCTTGTTAATTCTACAAGGTGCGACCAACATCATTGCCTTCGACTCCAAAGGATCTATTCACAAAGATTCACCGCGCGTTAACCCCATGCGCGAATGGCTGATCGATAACACCAACCCGGAAAGTCGCAATTGCTCACTTGGTGAAGCTCTTGTTGGTGCTGACGTCTTCATTGGTGTCAGTGCACCAAACATCTTGGTCGAATCCGACATCGCCGGCATGGCACCGGGAGCAATTGTTCTTGCCATGGCCAATCCTGATCCTGAAATCGATCCCATTATCGCCTCTAGGCACGCAGCCATCGTGGGCACTGGTCGCAGCGACTATCCCAATCAGATCAACAACGTCTTAGCATTCCCTGGAATTTTCCGCGGCTTACTGGATGCTGGCGTCACGAAAGTGACGGATGAGATGTTAGCCCTTGCCGCCAATGCCATCGCCGGTTGCGTCACTGACGCCCAGCTGAACGCCACCTTCATCATCCCCAGCGTTTTTGACCCCGCCGTGACACCCGCTGTGGCAAATGCCGTCATCGCATTAGCGAAGTCGGCAAAGTCAAAGTAATTCGATTTCAGAGAGAGGGTTAACTCCACCACCTGCCTGACCTAGAAACACTTTCTAGGTCTAAGGTGAATTTATAACTCTTTGGAAGAGGTGCATCATGTCTGACATCAATAACAAGTTCGTGGTACTCACCGTCGCAAAAGATGAAACACATCTCTGGACCACAGGTGTTGGAAAGGGCAGCAAGCCGGTGACCATCTCTTTACCTGTGAAGGCAGATCGAAAGCATTTTCGACTCGATCCCAATATCAAAGGTTCTGGCGAACAACATGAAGAAGGTATTTACCTAGAAGAGATTTCCCAAGCAATAGCTTCGGCTGGTGAAATCCTGCTCATCGGTCACGGCAAAGGCAAAGGCAGTGAAATGCTTCACCTGGTTTCCTACCTCGAGCGCAAACATCCACTGACCGCTGCCAAAGTTGCAGGCAAGCTGACTTCAGACCTTGAAAATATGTCCGAACCCGAAATCCTGGCGCTAGCCCGACGTTGGTTTGACCAACATCACTTGTAGTTGAGAGTTGCCACTCTGGCACTGCCTCATAGGTCACTAGGTATGAGAAGTACCCTTGAACCATGAAATTAAAAGGTGCGCTCTTCCTCCTCGTGGGTTCATTGATCATTGGCCTTTCGACTCCTGCTTTTGCAGCCGACCCCAGCCCAACACCTTCTGATTCACCGACTATGTCACGAGCCGACAAGATCGCGATTATTCAAAGCCGTTATATCTCTGTTCTCAATTCCGAACTGGCTCGCTTCATGGCGGTCAAGAAAGTCATGATTACCGATCCAACACAAATGCCTTCCTTCAACAAGATCTTGGCGGACTTCCTTGGCGCTAAAGCCACCATCGAAGGCGACGTTGCCAGTGCCACTTCCGACCTTGATGGAACTTTGGCATTCGGCGAAGAAGAGACCGTGGAATTTAATAACACTTTGATGCTTCTGGAAAAGCAGATCTCTAAGAAGAAGACCATAAGTTGCATCAAAGGCAAGACGGTCAAGAAAGTAACGGCCTTCGCCCCTAAGTGCCCGGCGGGGTACAAGAAGAAGTAATTGCGTCGTTTGGCGCCCAGAAGGATTTCTCCTTAAATTCTGTCTACTTATTCGAAAAACAGGAGAGTTGACCAGTCCAATTTCGCGCTACCTCTGACATACAAAAGTCGCGCCTTGACCGCCATTTGCGCTTCATTCCCTAAGCTCTGCCTATGTGGACTTCTGAAGAGGAACTAACCCTTCGAGAAGATTTAATTCAAAAAGTAATTGCTTGTGCGAACGAAGGAGATGGGACTCTTACGCGGAGCGCACTCGGGAAATTTAAATACGCGGGGGAAGAAGTAAGGCTAATTGATCCACAAGGTGGAATTTGGAATCCGAGGGCACCGTGGGGTCCTGGAATGGAATTCACAGCAACGTTATCTATTAATACGACAAATTCAGGGAAGTATGAAGATCAAGAAATGTCTGGCGGTCTGTGGCGCTACGACTACCAATCGGGCGGAAGCGCGGGAAAAAATACAAAGTTGCGAAAAGCAATGGAATTCCAACTTCCGTTACTTTGGTTTAAACAACAGGAAAACGGCAAGTACATTCCGTACAGAGTGTTTATCATTAGCGACTATCCAGAAGAAGAGTATTGCTTAATTGCTCCTGAACGCGAACTTGCTTCTGTTGCTAGATCCGAATCCGAGATCGAGCGAAGATATGCTGAAAGAATAATGAAGCAAAGGCTTCACCAACCGGCCTTTCGAGCAAAAGTCTTGGCTGCGTATGAAACGAAGTGCGCAGTCTGTAGAATAAACCATGGCAGATTGCTAGATGCTGCTCACATAATTCCGGATAGTGATGAGTCATCTACGACTTCTGTCACGAACGGGCTTAGTTTATGCAAGATTCACCACACGGCGTATGACATTAATATTGTTGGTATTGACTCGGAATACAGAATCCATATTCGCAATGACTTAATGGAAGAAATCGATGGCCCGATGCTAGAACATGGCTTTAAAGGTGCGGACAATACAGAGTTGTGGTTACCGAGGCACGTATCAGCTCAACCTAGCCCTGATCTTTTATCTCGAAGATTCTTAGAATTCCAAGCTCAAGCAGAAGTAATTTAAATTATTCAATTTTCGATCTTGGGGATGTAAGGGATTTGTGGAAAGTGCTATTCTCTACTTGTCTTTCGTCATAAGACTAGAAAAGCCCCTCGGTAACACCGGAGGGCTTTTCTCTTCGTTGAGGTTCAAAATTTTAGGTTTGATTCTTCTTTACTAGACGCGCTTGCTCGGGATCGTCCATAATCTTTCTAACCTCTTGGGAACATCTGCAAGATACGGCGATTTTTCTAGCCCATTCAAAAGCTTCTTCATCTGTCTCGACATCCACAATCGCAAACCCGCCGATG
>CANBRH010000029.1 GCA_947371865.1 Actinomycetota bacterium | reverse complement strand
GCAACTGTCATCCACCTCCGAAGGCGTTCGGGTTGCGTAACAAGTTCGAAGGCCGCATGTGTATCCAAGGGTAAGAAAACGGTTCTATCAAAAGCCATAACTATCTCCTAGTTCTTTTAATATGGATTGAATGAGCCTCTGCCACAAGTTGGTCCAGTTCATGCGACCAAAATTCATCAAGAAAGAATTGCTTTAGCCGGGCCATCCCGGCAGGTTCGATCGAGTAATAGCGATTTCGTCCTTCTTTTCGAACCGAAATCAGTTGGGCATCCAAGAGGTGAAGTAACTGTTGTGAGATTGCAGATCTACTTACTGGGAATTCGGCTGCGAGTTCAGAAACCGTCTTCTCTCCGGAAGTCAGTAATTGCAGCAGCTTTCGCCGATTTGGTTCGGCTACAACTTCCAATAAATCGAGCATGGAAATACGTTAGCAGGGGCTAACCTATTATTGCAAGGGTTTTCTTCGCCCTCTTGGCGTCAATCGAATGTTGGGCATAGCTGGCGCAGGAATGCGATCGCCAGATGCATCGACAAATGTCGGAAAGCGCGCAGAACCACTCTCCCAGTCTTGGCGCATCGCGATGATCTCCTCGTGGGTGCGGCCGATGAAATTCCACCACATGATGATTTCTTCCGGGAAAGGGACTCCCCCAAGGAGCAAGATTCGCGCCGGGCTCTTCGTTTCAATGGAAAGCGAATCGATGGTGGTTGGTAAGTAGCGCATAGAGCCCTCGGGAACTGCCGTGCCATTTATGACGACCTCACCAGTGTCGACTAAGAGGCCATACTCAAAGCTATTTTGAAGCGGGAGCGAAAAGATAACATCAGATTCAATATTTATTTCAGCACCAACGAGTTCGCTGAAAACCATTGCTGGAGAACGATGGCCCAAAATTTCACCGATGAAGACACGGATCGTTGCGCCATCGTGATCAAAGATGGGCAGGTTGGCATAATGGTCGAATTCCGGCGCACTATTTCGCGCCTTCTCCGGCAGCGCAATCCACAACTGGACCCCATGAAGATCAACGCTTGTGCCCTGCGAAAGCTCCGAGTGAGCGATCCCGACCCCAGCCGTCATCAAGTTGAGTTCGCCCGGGTTTATGTTTTGAATGTGCTGAAGTGAGTCGCGGTGTTCAATCTCGCCCGAAAAGAGCCACGAAGCAGTCTGTAGGCCGGTGTGGGGATGAGCCGCGACGCTCATGGCCTGAAGTTGGTTCGTAGGACCATAATGATCGACGAAGCACCAGGCACCAATAGTTTTAATTTCGCGGTGAGGCAAGGTTCGGCGAATCGAGATGCCAGATCGCACCGTCAAAGTCACCAGCCGGGGATCTAACGTGAGTTCAGTACTCATAAGGAGTTCATCATAAGTCTCGCCCTTTGGACGCGCCTGCCCAAGAAATCAAAGTTCGTGTGTGAAAATTGACCTTCTTGTTTGTTTATAGAGAGGTATCCCCCATGGCCGACGACGACATCATTGCCGAACTCGACAAGCTGAAAGCCGAGAAGGTAGTCAGCGAAAAGACTGCTCAAATTTATTTGAGTCAGGTGCGCGATTATGTGCCACCAATCTCCCCATTGACCCCGCATTCCACAAAATCTTGGAGCAAAACTCAATTAACTCTGCTGGGCGTTGGAATTGTTCTGCTGTCGCTGATTGTTGGCGTGCTCATCGTTCACAAGTAAATACGAGTAAAGAGCCTAAATCGGGAGTTCTATTCTCATCTGGACTCCCCCTAGGTCGCTCTTACCGAAAAGAATCTTTCCGTTAAATGCTTTAACGATCGCTTCAACCAAACTAAGACCCAATCCTGAGCCCCCGGTGGCGCGTGAACGAGATTTATCGAAGCGCGCAAAATGGCGCACCCCGTGGGTGGCAAAACCTTCGGGGAAACCAAGCCCAGCATCGTCATAGTCGATATGTAGTTTCGAACCTTCCCTAACGAGCGCAAACCGAATTTGCGCATTCTCGGGGGTATGACGTCTGGCGTTAGAAAAAATATTGCTAAATATTTGCGCCATCAACTTCTCGGAAGCATTGACCACGATGCCGGGTTCCACTGAAAAATTGATTTCACGCCCCGGTTGCAGCAATTGAGCATCCTCAATAAATCCAAGAGCTTGAAGCGAAACATTGAAGGGTGCAAGTTCGAGCGCTGGATGCTCCCCTAATTCGGCCAGTAGAAGTAAGTCATTTATGAGTTCTTCCATTCGAACAATCTCAGCGTGCATGCGATCGATCTGCTTGCCTACTTCGGGGTTCGCCCCTTGGTCGCGCATGCGCAGAAGTTCGGTATATCCCTTAATCACAGTTAATGGCGTGCGTAGTTCATGCGAAGCGTCACCAAGAAACTCTTGCGTTCGACGTTGGCGTTCCTGCTCAATTTCAAGATTTTGCTGGGCAAGTCGGAGATCGCGTCTAGAGGAAGAAAATCGGGAGATCGTTTGCGAGAAGAAAAAAAGTAATAACGCAAACACGAAAGTTAATCGAAGTCCATTTACGCGATTCCGAGCGAGATTATCAACGTCTATAGCCAAAATTAGTTGCTGGTCATCACCCATATCTATTGCACGGACTCGGTTTCGAGTTGCCATCTGGACCGTGATAGGCGTTCCCCCGGCCTTGGCTAATTCGCTGGTGGTAAGACGGCGCGAAATACGTGCGCCTGAGTCTCTAATTTGTACAGGTTGGCCAGGGTCGGCAGCGAAACCTACGGTAATTGGGATGGGGCTATCTTGGGTCAACAAAAGTGCGGCAGAGGGATATCCAGATATGGATCGCTTGATATCGTGAATATCCTGGGTTAGAAGTTTGTCGATTGATCTGATTTCAGCAACATAATTGGATTGGATCAACGCCACGCCAATGAAAATCGTTAGTAGTGAAACTAAGAGGGCGAGTGCGGACCAGTAGAGGTTGCGACCTTTCATTCTCTTGGTGCCAGCAGTTGGAATCCGACGCCGCGGATTGTCTTTATGCCTTCAAAACCATCTCGATGCAGTTTCTTGCGTAAGTAAGAAATATAGGTATCCACAACCGAAGTGTTTGTTTCGAATTCGATTCCCCAAATCGCAGAAAGCAATGTCTCTTTACGCACGACCTTCCCCACGCGCTCCATCAAATATTGGAGCAACCGGTATTCGGTCGGCGAGAGATCAATATTTTCTTCGTTGAAAGTTACGTTATGGAATTGATCGTTTAAAACGATGGGGCCGCAGGTCAAGTGTTCTATTTCAGTCGCACCCTTGCTGGTACGGCGCAAGATTGCGGCCACTCGTAACATGAGTTCTTCCAAACCAAATGGCTTGAGAACATAATCGTCGGCTCCGATGCGCAAGCCAGTGGCCACATCTTTGCGATCGTTTCGGGCAGTAAGAATCAATACTGGTGTCTGGTCATCGGCCCCGCGGATGCGCTCGAGCATGGAATAACCGTCCAAGATCGGCATATTGATATCTGCAATAATTAAATCAAATTTCTGGGTGCGTAAAAGGTTAATCGCTTTTTGGCCATCTTCAGCCGTAGTGACGTCGTAATCTCCCATGGAGAGCGCATCAGTTAACAGGTCGCGAATACCGGCCTCGTCATCCACTACCAAAATATGAGCTTTTTTCACTTTACCCCCAACCGCAGGCTACCTCAAGGGCGTGGATCGAAGGCATCCCCGTGGCATTTCACAAGAAATTCACAAAGTTTGAGCGGACACTATGAATATCGCTTTCACCCCTTATGAGAAAGAATATGACCATGATGAACCTGAGGAAGCTGACGACTAGATCCGCAGCAGCATTGGTCTTCGTTGCATCCTTTTCCCCAATATCGGCGCAAGCTGATTCAGGTGCCACCCCATCGACCACGGCCGTTGTGCCAACGGCTGCCGCTGCGGATTTCAGCGCCGCTCAAGCATCATACAAAGCGGCTCTGGATATCTACGCTGCTAGCAAACAAAACGGAGCCGACTTCAAGAACGTCTTGCAAGCTTTCTCCACCTTTCAAAGCGCATATAAAGATCGGGTCAAGGCAATTAATCAAGCATTCAAAGATGCTGCGCTTTTAGCACGAAATAATTTTCAAGCGGGACTAGCGGCTGCTAAAACTGCAGCAGCCAAGGCAAAAAATCGTGCGACTCGCGATGCAGCTCTGGTCTCAGCCACACTCGCTCGCGACAATGCTGTTGCAGCTTTAGGTGCACTTCCTACTCGTCCAGTAAAGGCAGTCAAAGCCTCCAAATAAGTTTTTGTTTTATTCTTAACTATTGGCCGTAACTTGATTCCAGTGGCTCTTCTTTTGGGATCAAGAACGTCGTTCCAGCAGCCACTAGTGCCGCTATCGCTGCTAAGACATAAACTTGTTGAAAACTAGCCAACCGAGGTAAATCCACACCATTAATGTGGAGCATTTTCGTCGAAAGTAATGTGGCTATGGTTGCACTGGCCGTTGCCGTACCGATGGTTCGCAGCACTGTATTAACGCCATTCGCTGCCGATGTTTCAGTAATTGGCACCGATCGCATGATCAGGGTCGGCATCGCCGCATATGCAATGGCAGTGCCTGCAGATACGAATATCGCGCCAACGATGATCTGCCATTCCTTATGGAGAAAGAAGATGCGTGCCAGATATCCAAAACTAAGCACCAATGATCCGACAAGTAAAGTTCTTCGAGATCCAAATGAGGCGGTAATTCGAGCAGAGACTGGCGCGAAAGCCACCATAGAAAGTCCGGCAGGCAATAACGCTAAACCTGCAGCAGTGACGGCAACTCCGAATCCATAACCGCTAAACCGAGGAATCTGGAGAAGTTGAGTAGTGGTTAGCATGTTGGCGTACATCGAAAAACCAATAAGGAGCGATGCAACGTTTGTGAAGAGCACCGTCTTATGTCGAAATGTGGCCAAATCAACGAGCGCCTCTTTTTTGCGAATTTCCATCGGGATCCAGATAGAGAACACAACTACTGATATCAAGAAACTTGCCACGGTACGCGGCGAACTCCAGCCCCAGACGCTTCCCTTAGTAATCGCCAGAAGCAGGCAAACCAACGAGATCGAAAGAAGAATCGCTCCTACAAAGTCGAACGTTCCGCCTGTTCGAACTTCAGACTCCGGTACAAAGATCATGATTCCTATGACCGCACAAATACCAATACCGGCAGAGAACCAGAACACGGCGTGCCAACCAAAGTTGGAATAGACCACACCGGAAAGGGGAAGGCCGACGGCGGCGCCAATACCTAAAGTGCCACTGACCAGAGCAACCGCGGATGGCAATTTCTCCTTTGGGAGTTCATCTCGCATGATGCTGATGCCGATCGGAATCAATGCCATCGCAAAGCCCTGCATAATCCGGGCAATGATCAGCAAGACTAGAGATTGACCGACGGCTCCGAGTGCGGACCCGAGAATCATGATGAAGAGCCCGATAAGCATCATCCGACGCTTGCCGAACATATCTGCCAAGCGAGTGAGCGAAGGGGTTGCCACTGAACTGGCCAAGAGCGTCGCGGTGATCAACCAGGATGCATCGCCAGCACTAACTTTGAGAAGGGAAGGTATGTCTGGGAGCAGCGGGACCAACAGTGTCTGCATGATGGAAACAACTGAACCAGAAAATGCCAATACGAAAGTTATCGCCGTCGTATTTCGAGCTCTGGCAGTCATTAATTCAGTGGGCTAAACCTGAGATAACCGGAGGTTGTGCCGACCAAGGAAAATCAATCCATTTATCGGTAATGCGCCAAGAAAAATCTGGCTTGATAATCGTGGATGGCTTCTCATAAAGGACAGCGCTTTTTACATCTTTAACGTACCCCGCACAGAAATCTTGAACGAGTCGTAGGGTCTCCCCCGAATCAGCGACGTCGTCGGCCACCAGCACGGTTGCGCCCGTGAGATCGACTCGATTAGGAACAGGTGGGAGCACAATCGGCATGGCTAACCTTTCGCCGATGCCGGTGTAAAACTCAACGCTGATGGTGAATGAATTCTTGACTCCCAACGCATACCCGAGTCCAGCGCCAAGAAAGAATCCACCCCGCGCAATCGAAAGAATAATGTCCGGCCGATAACCTGAATCGGCTATCTCCTGAGCAAGCTCTCGGGTGGCGATTCCAAATTCGGAATAGGTCAATACTTCGCGCTCTGCACTCATTCGACCAGTTTAGCCATCTGAAATTACAACTTGGTTACGGCCGTGGTCTCTTTCTTCACAGTGAATCCAGCAGGGCACTTAGGTGTGGCCCCGATTACGACCTTGGTAGTTGCGCCTTTGACACAGGAAATCGAACTCTTCGCCACCACATTCTTAGCACTCTTCTCGACACTGGTGATGGTCGATACCACGATCCGTTGGTAGTCGGAGACCGCCGTGGAAAAATCAGCGATTGCTTGAATATCCTTGTTCATATCTCCGGTCAATGTCGGAGCCTGTGGGGCTACCGCCTTTACCCGATTCAAGGTGCTGAGGGCATTGGGGATTTTGACTGCCGTTTGCGCAATCATCGCAACACTCTGGTCTAATACAATCTGCGCGCCATTGAGCAATTGAGTTCCAGCCGACTTTACGACATTGGATTCATTCTGAATCTTTGCGCTATCTGCCGAACTTTGGGCAGTCTCAGTGACCACGGGCGAAGTGTTAAGGGAGGCCTGTGTAGGAACCAAGAGAGAATCCCAAACCTTGGGACCAGATTCGCATACGACAATCTTGGAACACATCATCGGAGCGCCATGGAAAATCCCAAAAGCTTCCGCCGCCGCATACTTTGCGGTTGCGATTCCAATGACTCGTCCATTGCGGTCAAAGGCTGGACCACCAGAGTTACCCGGATTGATATGAGCCGTCGTCGTTCCGGTCGAAGTTGAAAGTGAAATACTTGAAACAATTCCTTCAGTAAGGACGCCTGGGAATCCCAGAGGACTTCCAATAATGCCCATCCACCACCCTTGTTGCGGTGCAGATCCTTGCCATTCCAGCGCAGGAATATCAACCAACACCGCAATACCAACCAGGTCATTTACATCGTCGGCAACGACGATTGAACCTTGTACTTCGGTTTGATCGGCAAGAACCACCGAAACCAATTTATTCTTTAAACAATCAGTTACTACGTGCTGATTTGTGACGATGTAAGACTTCACGCCCGCCGCCGTCATTGCAGCAGTCATTTTGACTTTCGCCGACCAACCGCTTCCCTGACTGGTGTTGCATTTAATCGTCACTACTGACTTTGACTCGTTGGCAGAGAGTGCAACTAAGTCCACAGGCGATGCCGCCGGGGAAGAAATTGTTACCGAACTCTGTGTCCCCGAGGTTGGCGCTTGCGACAAGTTCACATTGGCAATGCTCTCCACTTTAGTAAGTGAGGAAGAATTTGGAATTGTGACGCTCCAAAAACCAGCAGGATTAGTTTTAGTCAGGATTGTCGTTGAGGAAGAATTCGATGAGAAGTGCGAAATTCCTTGCACACCTATGGTGGATCCGAAAGGCAAACAGTTTGTAGGTATGGAGAAGCCCAACCAATCAGCCGCTGTTGTGAGATTGGTAAATGTTTGAATCTCGCACTTTGTTAAGACTTGATCAACACCTGTCGACTTATCCAATAAGAGCGCTGAGTGAACGCGGTCTGTCTCGTACTTCAATGTGGAACTTGTTTGGAGCGAATAGTCAGCGACTCCATCGCCGTTAATATCAAGATTAACCGCCGCGAATGAGCCGGATCCATTGGAATATTGATCAGCCGTTAACGCGGTTTGGAAAGTTAAATAGAAATAAAACTTGCTCTGGTCGAAATCGTTGATTCCGAAGTGCATTTGCTGCAGGTTGTAATTCGCAGGAATACCTTCAGCTGCTGAAACGCTGGGAGGTGCCGATTGATAGTTCAGCCAGGTCGCCTGTGCTGGGGCGATCCCAACAACGATGGCCGAAATCAGGGTTGCGAAAAACGCCATGCCAGCGAAGTGCCTAGCCTTGGGGGAAGGTGCGTTTATTCTCACCGCCCTATTGTGAGGGAAAAGTGAGGTTATGTATACCTCTAGGAGAGGTTGAAAGTAATTTACGCCTAGAGAGGCCAAAAGTGTGGGATCTTCAGGCCTTTATTTTGTAGCCTGTCGGACATTTTGGTGTGGTTCCCGTCACTTTTTTCACCGATGTGCCCTTTAAACAAGTGATGGTTTTGAGCTTCACCGTCGGCTTGGGGGTCGGCTTGGCAGTCGTCTTCACCGTGGGTTTAGGCGTAGGGCTGGCAGCAATTATTGGCTTAACAACCACGACGGGATCGGAGGCCTCCAAGGAGGTGAGTTTGGCTTTAACCAGCTTTTCATAGGAAGTCACCTGGTTGGCAAAGGCAGAAATTTCATCCACCTCCTCCAGAGCGTCCGCGTTCGGGGCCGGAATCTTGGGAGCCAGGGCTAAGAACTTAAGTAGGTCGGATTTTGCCGAAGGATAATCCTGAGTAGCCAAGGTCAATTGTTCTGTTGAATGAGCAAGAACATTCTTAGCCCCCTCCAACAACAATTGTCCCGCCGCATGCAGCGCTTCAGTTTGGCTAGCTAGATTTTGATTGAGTTCTGTTGTTGTGTTGGATCCGGAATCTGAATTTACCGTCCAAATCGAAGCGGTGCTCGTACATTTAATTACTTTGTCGCACAGCATCGGCGCGCCATGAATGATTCCAAAACCTTCGGCATCTACATATTTGGCTGTGGCAATTCCAATCACTCTGCCCACTCGATCGAAAGCCGGTCCCCCAGAGTTTCCGGGATTGATGTGAGCCGTTGTAGTGGCCAAGAATCCCTTCAGATTAACGCTGGAGATAATGCCTTCCGTGAGTACACCCGGAAAACCTAATGGGCTACCTTCAACTCCGGTCCACCATCCTTGTTCTGGTGCCACGCCTTCGAAGGGCAACGCGGGAATGTCAGTACGCATTGCGATTCCGGCAACATCATTTACCTCATCCCAAGCCCAGAGATACCCTGAGAGTGAAGTCTGTTCAGAAAGGATGACAGTGACGGCTCTAGAAGCGAGGCAGTCCTTTATTACATGTTCATTAGTAATAATGTAAGAGCGGTACCCAGCATTCAACATCGTCGTGGAAAGATTGACCCTTGCCGACCAGCCACTTCCAGCAGTATTTAAACAGTTAATTGTTACGATTGATTTAGTTTCACTTGCAGCCAGACTTACTAAGTTGTCCGGAGAACTCGCTGGGGTAACAATCGAATTACTGCCCAAACCAGGGGCGGCCGGCAAATCCGTAGATGAATTTGCAATGGGAAAAGTGGCGACGGTAGAAGTTGGGGCTCCTGGAAATATCAAATTCCACGGCGCTTCTGGAACTTGGTCGAATTGATTCTTGTTTTTTGGGTCTAAAACCGAATACCCCAATACCCCAACGTTGCTGTTGAATGGAAGGCAGGCTTTTAGAATCGAGAAACCAATCCAATCCACTTGCTTGGTGAGATCGGTAAACGTTTGCACATCACATTTACTACTGATGACATCAGACCCAGAGGTCTTATCAATGAATACTCCAGGGTGGATGAGATTGCCATCGTAAGGAAGGTTTGGAGTAGTTTGCATGGCGTAATCAGGTTTGTTATCGCCGTTGGTATCCAGGGAAACATTGGCATAAGAACCCATGCCGTCGGCAAATTGATTTGCTAGTACAGGCTTCACGAAGTTCAAATAGAAATAGAGACGACCTGGATCCTCATCAGTAATGCCAAAATGTATTTGCTGAACGTCATACTGAATATCGATATTTGCCTTTATTTTTAAATGAGATGGCGAGGTTTGATAGTTCATCCACGCAGCATCTGCCTTTGCAAGCAGGATTGGCGTAACGCTTATGCTGGCGAGCGCCATTGCGACAATTGCCACCGCTACTTTGGTGACAAAATTTCGAATGGCTCTCATCTAGAGATTGTCCTATCCATTCCTCACGAAATCGAGAGATTTCTTGGACTGAGGTTTTATTTTTACCTTAGTCCGAACCGGCTTCCATTGCCGCCCGATCCAGCGATCCATCAGGTAGTGAGCCCCCTTTAGGAGAACGCTTAGCAATTGCAGTTGCGCCACCGGCTTCTAACTCTCCAACTAGGCGGAATTGGCCATCTCCGAGTTGTCCCTGCTGGGTATACAGCTCTAATTTCGCACGGGTATCCGCAATATCGAGATTGCGCATGGTTAATTGGCCAATGCGATCCACCGGTCCAAAGGCAGCGTCTTCTGTGCGTTCCATAGACAACTTGTCTGGGTGATAGCTAAATGCAGGACCTTCGGTATTGATGACTGAATAATCATCGCCGCGGCGCAACCGCAACGTCACTTCACCTGTAACAGCGGAGGCGACCCAGCGCTGAAGAGATTCGCGAAGCATCAAGGCTTGGGGATCCAACCAACGACCTTCGTAGAGCAAACGTCCAAGGCGTCGACCTTCGGCATGATAGTTAGCAATGGTGTCTTCGTTATGGATTGCGCTGATCAAACGTTCGTACGCAATGAAGAGCAGTGCCATGCCTGGCGCTTCATAGATTCCGCGGCTCTTGGCTTCAATGATTCGATTTTCAATTTGGTCGGCCATGCCAAGTCCGTGACGTCCACCGATGGCATTGGCTTCCTGCATTAGTTCAACAGAGGAAGGGAATTCTTTGCCGTTAATGGCGACGGGACGGCCTTGAACATAAGAGATCACAACATCTTCTGAAGGTATTGCCACACTTTCATCCCAGAAGCGAACTCCCATGATGGGCTCAACAAGTTCGACAGAGGTATCAAGATGTTCCAGACGCTTGGCTTCGTGGGTAGCGCCCAAGATATTTGCATCGGTGGAGTACGCCTTTTCAACGCTGTCGCGGTACGGCAAGTTGTTGGCAACCAACCATTCGGACATCTCTTTGCGGCCGCCCAATTCTTCAACGAAGTCGGCATCCAGCCATGGCTTATAAATTCGCAGCGCCGGATTGGCTAGCAATCCGTATCGATAGAAACGTTCAATGTCATTGCCTTTATAGGTCGAACCATCGCCCCAAATAGAGACGCCATCTTCGAGCATCGCCCGAACTAACAAAGTGCCGGTGACGGCCCGACCCAGCGGAGTCGTATTGAAATATTGTTTGCCGCCGGCGCGAATATGGAAGGCACCACAGGCGATAGCGGCTAGCCCCTCTTCGACCAGGTAGAGCTTGCAATCGACCAAACGAGAATTCTCTGCACCATATTGTTGAGCGCGGCCTGGGATCGAGCCAATATCGGGCTCGTCGTACTGACCTAAGTCTGCGGTGTAGGTATAGGGAAAGGCACCCTTGGCGCGCATCCAGGCGACCGCCACGGAGGTATCGAGACCTCCAGAAAAGGCGATTCCGACTCGTTCTCCGACTGGCAGTGAGGCTAAAACCTTAGACATGGGCCCAGCCTAACGAAGCCAGCCCTCATGGCGGTAATTTTTGCCAGGATGAATTCAGATTAAACCTGCCCGTCAAGCCTCTGAATCGATGCCAGAAGTAAGATCTACTTATGGCCGAACTCGTTCGATCCGGGAATACCGTCACTCTGCAATTGAGTCGATGGGAGAAGGTCGGTGCGCTTCATAGTTCGCCAACCATGGAAGTCTCGCAATTAGTTTCTTTAACTCATTACGAGAATTTGTGGAAGCGAGGAATTCTTCGTGGACTACGCGCTCCTGGAACCGGAATTTTTCTCTTCATCCTTCTTGGCACAATGCGCTACAAGCATGGACGAGATTTCTGCGCCATCTACAAGAAGCGGCCGGGGTTTGTTATTGAACTTACCGGTGGCGAATTTAAGCGCTGGATTTTTACCAGCGACAAGAGTGAAGAACTAACCAAACTTATATTTGATTAAGAACGCTCAAGTTCCATATCGATGGCACCGCACGGACATTCATTGGCACAAATTCCGCAGCCCTTGCAGTAGTCGAGATTGATCTCGTACTTTCCGCCCTCTAACTTGATGACGGCGTTATCTGGGCAGACGCCAAAGCAATTGTCGCAGCCGAAACAATTTCCGCAAGAAAGGCAACGTCTAGCTTCAAAGACTGCGGTCTCGGCATCTAGGCCTTGAACAACTT